>NZ_JBDGQZ010000020.1:0-76249 GCF_042218505.1 Halobellus sp. | reverse complement strand
ACGTCCCGAGTTGATTCCTCGCAAATAGGCCTCGGGCTGCCGGTGTCTACTCGCCGTCCCGCAGTTTCTGGTACGTTGATCGGAGCGTCACCGGCGTGACGCCGGCGACGTCGGCGGTGTCGCGCTGCGTCAGGCCGACACTCGCGTCGCGGGCGGCGGTGTAGAGACAGGCGGCCGCGACGCCGCTGGGGTTCCGGCCGACGGTGAGGCCGCGCTCGGCGGCCTCGGTGACGTATTTGCGGGCCTGCCGCTCGACCGCGTTCGGGAGTTCCAGTTCGGACGAGAAGCGGGGGACGTACTCGGCGGGATCGATCGGACCGACAGGGAGCCCGAGTTCCCGGTTGATCGCGTCGTAGGCGGCGCTCTGTTCGGCCTCGGTCGCCTTCGCGGCGCTCGCCACCTCCTCGACCGTGCGCGAGACGCTCGCGATCCGACAGGCGGCGTAGACGGCAGCCGCAGCGAACCCCTCGAGCGACCGACCCTGGAGCAGGTCCTCAGACTGCGCAGATCGGAACAGCGAGCAGGCGTGATCGCGGATCCGGTCGGGCAGCGAGAGCGAGCCCGTGAGCCGACGAATTTCCGTGAACGCGTAGACCTGGTTCCGCTCGCGCTTCGTCGGGATCCGTGCCCGGTTGTGCTGTCGGCGCATCCGACTGAGTTGCCGGCGCTTCCGTCCTTTCACCCGCGTCGATCGCCCAATCTCGGTCGAGAGTCCCCGGTCGTGTCGCGACCGCGTCAGCGGCGCGCCCGTCCGCTTCGGATCGGTGTCGCGGTCGGCGAACGACCGCCATTCGGGCCCGTGATCCACGTGGTACTCCGAGAGGACGAGTCCGCAGTCGCCGCAGAGCGTCTCGCCGCGAGTGGTCTCCGGTCGCCCTCCGCACTCAGGGCACGCGTTCGTAGACTGGCTGGTGTCGGTGGCAGGTGCCTCGCTCATCACACCTGAAAATTGGTCCCGATGGTATATTTAAACAAAGCAGCAAACCGGCATCTTAACCCCCAAAGCCGATTTCTTACTTACCGGTCATCGGTTAGTTTTACCATCAAATACGATAAGGAAAGCGAAATCGCTTATATGATGCCGCGGGAGATACATACGATGAGTCTGTCGGACATCGCAGCGGGGCTAGAACTGACGACAGCGCAGGTCGACCGCGGCGTCGCGACCGTCGACGACACGGCCGTCGATCGGGACGCACGACTTCGCGAACACGCGGACGAACTCCCGTGCACTGTCGCGGCGGCGGCGACGGTCCTCGATCAGTACGAATCCGGAGTGAGCGTCGGTGAGGCGGGCGCAGCGGCGGCGCTTCCGGAGGTCACGGCGGCGAAACTACTCCACCGATGTGGTTTCGAGGGCGTGACGCCGCTGGCGCCGACCGCCCGTCGAGTACTCCGCGACTGGCTCGACGGCCGGGCCGCGCGGGCGGATGCGCTCGAACTCACGAAGGCGACTGAGGCCGAGTTCGCGCTCGCGGCCTACGTCGAGACGCACGATCCGATTGAGGCCCTCGCGGCGACGGTCCGCCGGGACGCGGCCGCGCCGATTGCCGGCGATGCACTCGTCTCGAAACGCGACGCCCTCGCGGAGACGATGACCGGGGGCGGCGACCTGCGCTAACTCGTTCTCTCGGAGTGTTGTCCTACCGACCGACGTACTCGCCGACCGTCTGCAACACTCCGCCGTCGTCGATCGGCGTGAGTTCCGCGCCGGTGGCCGCGGCCGCGACCTGGTCGATGGCGTCGGCGAACCCACCGTCGGTCCCGTGTCCCGTCGGCTCCGTCACGTCCGTCTGCGCTGTGGCCGGGATGCCGACGTCGGCCGTTTCGAGCGTCCCTCGCGTCGATACCACGAGCGCGGCGTCGACGCCCACGTCTGCCAGGCGCTCGTGCGTCCGCTGCGTCGCCGCCGCGCCGCGCTCTGTCGCCGGTGTGACGATGGCGACCGAGTCGGCGACGGTGACCGCAGCGACGGCCTGGTTCGCGGCGACCGGCGGCACGTCCAGAAGCACGTGATCGAACTGCGCGGCCGCGCTCTCGATGCGCGTTTCGAGCGCTTGTGCGGCCTCGACGCGCTTTGCACGTGCGAGTCGCTCGAACGGGGCGTGCGCGGGCAGGATTGCTACCCGGCCGGCCACTTCAGCGATGTTCAGATCGACGAGCCCCTCCGCGAGGTCAGCCGCGCGCTCGTCAGTCACGAGCGCCGTCACGTCCGGCTCGAGTCTCCCCGCGACGTAATCTCCGAGTCCCTGCGTTGCGAACGCGGCGTCGACGACGCAGGTCCTCCGGCCGTCGGCCGCGAGCGCGGCCGCGACTTCGACGACGGTCCGGGTCGTGCCCGCGCCACCCGTCGCGCCGACGAAGCCGACGATATTTCGTTCTCGTTCTGCCATATCCCACCTGGCCGCGTGCTCGGAATTAAATGGTCCGGTCGCAGCCCCGACACTGTCAGGTGGTCACTCGATCGATTCGATCTCGTCTGCAATGTCGTCCATCTCGTCGTCCGAGAGATCCGGCCGTGACCCCGCCACGGCGTGGATTGGGCCGCCGCCGTCGCCCTCGAAGCGCGGGACGACGTGGACGTGCACGTGCGGCACCTCCTGGCCCGCCGCCGAACCGTCGTTCACGCCGACCGTCGTTGCGTCGGCGTCGACGACCGATTCGATCCGGGGCGTCAGCGACTGGACGGCGGCCCACATATCGGCCGCGACATCGTCGGGCAAGTCGTCGAGGCGCTCGTGGGCCTCTTTCGGCACGACAAGCGTGTGCCCGGGCGCGAGCGGGTTAGCGTCGAGGAAGGCCGCGACGGTGTCGGTTTCGTAGACGATGCGCCCCGGGATCTCGCCGGAGATGATCTGTTCGAAGATGGTCGGATCGTTGCTCATACCCGTTGGATCGTACGGATCGCCGAAGTAAGTTCGGCCTGTGTCGTGGGCGCGGGAGCGGCGTTCTCTCCCCAGTTCCGCGGCCGTCGTCCTGCTCACGACTTACTGGCCATCATCGACTGCGTCTCGGATCGCCTCGCGGACCGCTCTGCGGTACTCTCCGTCTTCGTACCCGAGTCGAGCGCGCCAGACGTCTTAATACGATGTATGCAGAAGTTCTTTGCAACACACCAATCTCGGCCTATTTATAATTTAAATGATAGTCATTCGAAGCCTCGGATACCGAAGCCTTAATTCATCCGACACACAGATGAAACCGGTCGGACGGAGGTTAACGGGCCTCACATCCCGCTGAGATGGCTCAGACTGGCGATACCAGTGAGAGGTATCGCTGCCTCCAACGACAGTGATAAAACTGAATCAACAAACGAGAGAAGCCGTCCACGAACGGGATCGGGGCCAGTGTGTCACCTGTCGAGCCTCGGGTCCCGAAGTGACGCTCGGTGTTCACCATATCGTGCCACGCAGTCGAGGGGGCTCCGATAGGTTGTCCAACCTAATCCTCCTCTGTCGCCAGTGCCACGATGCTGCACACGAGCAGGCGACGGCTCCCACGGTTCACTTTAGAAGCACAGGTGATATGAGTACCGCATCGTTCGGCACCTTCCTTGAGTTTTTTCGGGAACTCCCCACGGCCCGATTCGACAGCGATAATACAGTCTGGAAGATCCCAAAAGCGGACTTTGAGGAGGAACGCGAGGTCAGCGAGTCACGAGAATCAGCCGCTGTCACCAATAGAGGTGAACGATGACGCAGCAGACGCTAGGTGAATTCGAGGACGTAGTCTGCTGCCCGAGTTGTGGTCGGGACAACTTCGCCGACGAGCGGGCGATGCGGATCCACCACAAACTCGCTCACGATGAGTCGCTGGCAGAACGGGAGGATCGGTATCGGTGTCCCGAGTGCGGTCGAGAGGTCCGAACGAAACACGGACTCAGTAATCACCTCTCGAAGGTGCATCGGGACCGTTGGGAAGACCTACAGGAGGGTGGCCTCGTCTTGACGCTCGTCGACGTGGACTGATCCTCAACGACTCCCACTTTGGCGTAAGCGACTGCGTCGGTCCGTTCTCTGCGGCGTCAATGACGCGGGAGTAATCAGACCGAACGGGGATAGATTCACGTAGTGTTAACCATCCTATATTTCTCTGTGCCACGGTTCGAGGACGTGCCGCGCTTCGGGAAACAGCGGGTCCGTGCCGTCCGCATCCGAGGGGCCGTCGCCCATCGGCTCAGTTCGCTTCGACGGCGTCGACCGCTGCGGCGACGATCGGGGCGACCGAGACCGCGCTCACGTCGCGTTCGACCGTGTCAGTGCCGACAATCCGTTCGACGCCCGCGCGTTCCAGTTTCGTCCGGGCGTTCCGGGCCAATATCGGATGGATACACGCCGCAAAGACCCGTGCCGCGCCGTCGTTCCGGAGGTGTGCGATCGCCTGACTCATCGTCGACCCGGTTGCGACAATGTCGTCGACGATCACGACGTCCCTGCCCTCGGTGTCGGCGTCGCTCGGTGTGATCTCGACGTCGGTTCCGGAATACCGCGTCTTCTCGAAGTAATCGGCCTCGCCGTCGCCGTAGGACGCACACGTCGACTCTGCGAGGGATAGCGCCCCAGCGTCCGGCGCGAGAAAGAGCGGTTCGGCGAGGTCTTCCGGGAGCGGTTCGGCGAGGCGGCCGGCCGCATCGCAAACAGTGACGTGCGCGTCGAAGAAGTCGGTGACCGACCGTTCGTGGGGGTTCACGAGCACTACGCGGTCGGCCCCGGTGGAGACTGCGCGCGCCATCGCCCGGGCGGAGACGGGGGCACCCGTCTCGAACGCCTCGTCCTGGCGGGCGTAGCCCATATACGGAATCACGGTCACGACCTCGGTCGCGCCCGCCTCACGGACGGCGTCCTGCAGCTGCAGGAGTTCGACCCACGCGTCGTTCGTGTCGGTCGCCGCCACGATCACCGCGCGGTCGGCGTCGAACGCTGGGACGGCTGCGTACGTCTCACCGTCGGGGAACCGGTCGTACGTGACAGCCGCAAGCGACTCGCCCAGTTCGTCTGTGAGGGCGGCTGCGAGGGCCTGCGACGATGCGCCGGGTACGATCATACCAGTATCTCTCGATCCGCGGTAAAACCCCTTTCCGTCTCGGCCGAGAGTCAGCGCGCCCGCGACTCCGCCGCGACCGCCATCGGTTCCGTGTCGTCTCGCTGTCGCTATCGCGCAACTGCGACAGCCGACTCCGATGCGGCAGCGTCTCCGGGACTCCCGCTCGGGGACCAGTCGTCAGCGCCGACGCTACACCGCCGCGGCGACCACGCCCCGAACGCCGATTCCCCGGTACCGCCACTCGCCGTCGGGCAACCGCACGGCGAACGTGCCGTCCTCGGTGACTGCGTACGACGCATCGTTCCCGTGCGTCACGGCCCCGACGGGCTCCTCGACGGGCAGCGATTCCTCGCGCCACTCGTCGCCCGCGCCGCCGTCACCGCCCCGCACCCAGAGCGTGCCGCTGCGAACTGCCTGCGCCCGCGGACCGGCGGCGTCGACGGCATCGACCGGCCCGTCGAACACGTCCATCCAGCCGTTACCGAGTTTGTAGAGCCCAGCGCCAGTGGCGACGAGCGGTTCGCTGTCCACGTCGCGGGCGTCGTCGAGGCCGGCGTGGGTGAGCGACGAGGGGCTAAGGCGGTAGACCCCGTCAGCCGCAGCGAGGAGACTGCTGCCGACGGCCCGGACCGACCCCGTGGTCCCGAGTTCCGTCCACGTCCGATCGCTCGACGACACGGCCGCGTCCGCCTCGGTCCGTGCGACCCGTCCGTCCCCGTCGCCCGCGACGAGCTCGCCGTCGTCGAATCCGACTGCCGCCGCCGGCCCGAACGCCGTGGACTCGAACGAGAGCGCCTCCGCTGCACCTACCGTCGAGTCGGCCTGTTCCACGCCGATCGCCTCGCGGTCCGCGACGAGCACATCTTCGTCGGTTGCGACCGCGACGAGCGGGCCGGCGGTGGCGACGTCCCGAGCCGTACACCGGTGGGCGATCCCGAACTCGCCGATCAGGTCGTCGGAGACGGCGACGGCGACGATCCCGAGTCCCGAGGCGAGGTAGACGGTCTCGGTCCCCGTATTGTCGGTGTACACCCGTTTCTCGTCGATCGTAGGCATTGTCGCCCGTTCGTCGAGGCAGGGTAAAAACCGTGCGGAGGCACGAGGTTACGCCGGCGTGATGACTGCGCGACCGTCGATCTCGCTATGTTCGAGTTTTTCCGCCACCTCGTTGATCTCCGAGAGGTCGTACCTCGACGTCCGGAGGTCCACGTCGCCGCGTTCCACCAGGCGGACGAGTTCCTGAAGTTCGGTGTAGCGGCCGACGAGCGTGCCCCGATACGAGAACTCGCCGTTGACGAGCGCCTGTGAGGGTTCGTGGACGTGGCCGCCGTAGCCGATGACGTGGTGGTCGCCGCCGGGGGCGACGATTTCGGGTGCGTAGCCGGTCGTCTCGTCCGCACCGACGAAGTCGAGCACCTGTTCGGCCCCGTGACCGTCGGTGAGACCGTCGATCGCGGTCGAGACGTCCTCGCTACTCGGATCGACGGTATGCCGCGCGCCCAGATCGGCGGCGAGATCGCGCGCGCTCGCTTTCACGTCGAGCGCGACGATGTTCGCGGCGCTCATCGCGTCCAGACACTGCAGGCCGATGTGTCCGAGTCCGCCGACGCCGATGACGACCGCGGGATCGCCGGGGTTCAGTTCGTCGACCGCCTTCTTGACCGCGTGGTACGCCGTGATCCCGGCGTCGGCGTGGGGTGCAATCTCTGCGGGATCGACACCGTCGGGGAGCGGAATCGTCGCCCGTTCGCTCGTCAGCAGGAACTCCGCGAAGCCGCCATCTGTCGTCAGCCCCGGGAATGAGAGGTTCTCACAGTACATATCCTCTCCGAGGCGGCACTGCCGGCACGTCCCGCAGGTCATCACCGGGTGGCAGATGACCCTGTCGCCGACGTCGACAGTGGAGACCTCCCTGCCGACTTCGACGACCTCCCCGGCGCTCTCGTGGCCGAGCGTCATCGGGAGGTCCTGCTCAACGTAGTCGGTCCACATCCCCTCGATGATGTGGTTGTCCGTCTGGCACCAGCCCGCGCCCTCGACGCGGACTACGACGCCGTCCGAGCGTGAGATCTCCGGTCGGTCGATCTCGTCGATTGCCAGCGCCTCACTCATCTCGTCGGTGTACTCGTGGAGTCTCGCTGCGTGCATCGTGTCACCACTCAGCACGGAACGAGTATAAACGTTCACCGCCGTCCGGGGTCGCCACTCGCGGTTCCGGGACGCCCATCGGCCGGTGTACTGCTCCCCCGATTTGGATTACAGGAAATCGCGGACTTCGGAGTACCACATCTCGTGGTGGTCGATCTCGCCGATACGCTCGGCGATGGCGACCGCGAGGACGTGCCAGCAGCGCTCGTGGGGATCGTCGGGATCGAGGTTGTACTCGCTGTCTTTGCAGGTACAGCCGCCGTCTTCGACGACGTACTCGTCCTCGTGGCCCACGACGATCGTGAAATCGCGGTAGCGCTTCACGCGGCCCTCTGAGACGGCCTCGACGGCGCGCGCGCCACGCTCGTCGTGCAGCTCGACCAACTGCTCGACGCCGCCCGGCGTGAGTTCGTTGGCCTCGGCCAGTGCCCGTCGCCACGCGGTTTCGGCGTCGCTCTCGGTCTCCGTCGGGACGACGAAGGCGTCGGGTTCGCGGTCCTCGTCCGACGGCGGGCCCGTCGGCGGGTCGTCGCCGTCGCTCACATACCCCGATTGCGCGGGGCCGGACAAAACGGCACCGGTGCCCGGATCGACGTGGCCAGTCGCCCCGAGGTGCTGTGCGATCGAAAAGAATCGGTAGACAGGCGTCCAACTGTGTCGGGTATCGATCAGCCCGGGGATCGCGTCCGGTCCCGAACCGGGCGCTCGCCATCGCATCGCTTTTCGCCGCGGAGCGTTCTCTCCCGCTATGGACGTTCGTGAGGGCGGCGTCGAGATCGCGGTGCCCGACGCCCGCGACGGGGCTTCGGAGGGGGCCGGTGACGACGTGTTCTACAACCCGACACAGGAACTCAACCGCGACCTGACCGTGGCAACGCTGCGGGCGTACCGCGAGCGCGAACCGCGCGCCGCCACCTATCTCGACGCGATGGCTGCCAGCGGGATCCGCGGCGTTCGCGCGGCGGCGGCGGGTTACGACGTCACCTGCGCCGACGTCGACGCCGACGCGGTCGACCTTGCCCGCGAGAACCTCGCCCGCAACGACCTCGACGGCCGGGCGGTCGAGCGCGACGTCAACGCGCTCCTCTACGACGGTGGTACGGTGTTCGACGTCGTCGATCTGGACCCGTTCGGGACGCCGATTCCCTTTGCCGACGCCGCGTTCGCAAACGCGCGGAACCTGGTCTGCGTCACCGCCACCGATACCGCACCGCTCTGTGGTGCCCACCAGCGCTCGGGGATCCGAAAGTACGCGACGTTGCCACAGAATACCGACTACCACCCGGAGATGGGCCTTCGCGTCCTTCTCTCGGCGTTGATCCGCACCGCCGCCCGCTACGACAAGGCCGCCGTCCCGATTCTCTCGCACGTCTCCCGGCACTACGTCCGCACGTATCTCGAACTCGACGCCCGCGCCACGCGGGCCGACGACCTGATCGACGACCTGGGGTACGTCCACCACTGCGAGGACTGCCTCCGGCGGACCCACGAGTTCGGCCTCATCGCGCACCCGCCCGAGACCTGCGACGCCTGCGGCGGCGACCGACTCCTCGCGGCCGGCCCGCTCTACCTCGGCCCGATCCGCGACCGCGAGTTCGTCCGTTCGGTCCGCGATCAGGTGACCGACGAACTCGGCGAGGCGGCCCGCGCCGACCGACTGCTCGAGACGCTCGCCGGCGAACTCGACACGCCGACTCACTACGATCAGCACCGACTCTGCAAGCAGTGGAGTCGCTCTGCGCCCGCGATGGACGACTTCATCGAGATGCTCCGGGACGCCGGCTTCGCGGCGAGTCACGCGCACTACGCGGGAACCGCGTTCAAAACCGACGCGACAGTCCCGGAGATACGCGACGCGACCAGCGAGTGACGAATCGGGACTCGCAATCGGCCTCCCGTACACTCTTGAGTCGATCGGTCGAAGGAGTCTCGTGACCGCACGGAACGCTCCCATCCAGGTCCCGCGATCGGTCCTCGCAATTGTCCGCGAGCGCGGGGTGACGGTCCTCGCGGCGGGAATCTTCTCCTACGTCCTCGTCTCGCTCGTCCCGCTTCTCACCCTCGCTGTCGTTGCAGCCACGATAGTCGGCGGTGCCGACCTCGCCGCACAGGTCCAGTCACTCGCCCAGCGCTACCTCCTGCCGACCGGTTCGGAACTCGTCGGCGACGCGCTGGCCGACGCGACGGGCTGAGGCACTCTCTCGGCTCTCAGCCTCCTCGTAACGACGTGGGGCGCACTGAAACTGTTCCGCGGCGTCGACGTCGCGTTCGCCCGGATCTACGGGCACCCGACGAGCCCCATCCTCCGACAACTCGCTGACGACCTCCTCACGCTCGCGACCTTCGGAGCGGCCACAGTGAGCGTCGTGACCGTCGCGGCGCTCATCGCGCTCGTCGACGTCCCGTTCGTCAGGTTCGTGGGCCCGCTCGTCCTGCTCGCTTTCCTCGTCGTCGCGTTCGTGCCGCTCTACTCAGTCATTCCAGACATTTAGATCGCGCCCCGGCAAGCGCTCCTGGGCGCGATGTTCGCATCTGTGGGTTGGACGGCGCTGAGTGCCGCCTTCGGCCTCTACGAGCAACTCTCCAGCGGCGTCGCGGGTGCGCTCGGCGGGGTCTTGCTTCTCGTGACGTGGCTTATCTCTCCGGCATTCTGGTACTCACGGGTGCGGCGGTCAACGTCGTTCTCTCCGGGCGTCGTTCGGACACCACGCCTCCCACGTCGCCGTCGGTCACCGACGACGGAGACCGGCAGGTACAACACCCGCGGGGCCGACGTGACGAGCGGACGATGAGCGCGGACGACGCGAAGACGCCAGACGACGCCGAGCCCGACGGGACCGGCGACGCCACCACCGACGTGGACCCGGACGGCGCGCCCGACATTGCGCAACTGGAACGGGAACTCGAGGAACTCCGGGCCGATCTCGACGCCTTCGAGGACGATGTCGAATCCCGGACCGTCGATCGGCCGGACGTCGAATCGGAGATGCGCAGGTACGTCCGCGGACGGCTCCGCCGTGGGAAGGCCCGCGGGTGGGGCCCCTATCTGATCCTGCTCTACGGCACGGTGGCGACGATTGCAGCGTTCTACTTTCTCTCGGACCTGCTCGCGGTCGTCGCGATGTTGATCATCTACCTCTCGACGTTAGGACTCTACGCGCTGTTCGTGGTCTTCGGCGTGGGGCTGAACGCACTGGGAATCCCCGGTCGTGCCCTCGATTGGATCCGCGACCGCCGGTGACGACAGTTCGAGACGTGGTCGTCGAATCCGTGCTCCATACGTGATTTCGAGTCTGCGCCTACCCCCAGGTTTATTTTGACGCGCTGTCGCAGTCCCGCAGGTATTTGTCGTTCGGGCGGCGAGCACACGACCGATGACGTACCCCGCAGCGCCGCTCGCGACACGCGGCGTCGGCGAAGTCGCGCTTGTCGAGTCGCTCCCGGCGGTCGTCGCGGCCGTCTTCTGGTGGCTCACCCACCTCGGCAACCCCTATCTCCTCCTGTCGCTCGTCGCGCTCGCGTACCTGTTCGGGGACCGAGTCGGCCTCCCGCGGCGTAGCGCGGCGATCGCGCTCGGCCTGGGCCTCTGTGCCATCGGCCTCACGATCGGGCTGAAGCAGCTCTTTGCGCTCCCGCGCCCACCGATCTCCTACCGCGGCGGCTACGGCTTCCCGAGCGGTCACGCGCTCGGGTCGACGACTTTCTGGGGTGGAGTCGCCGTTCTCGCCATCCGCGGCAGGTGGCGCCGACGTCTCGTGATTGCGGGCGCTGTTGTCACCGTCGTTGCCCTCTCTCGCGTGCTGATCGGCGTCCACTACCTCGTCGACGTCGTCGCCGGCGTTGGGATCGGCGTGGCGTTGCTCGCCGTCGTCTTCGTCGCCGGGACGGGGTTCTCGACTGCGGATCGGACCGGTGCGCTTGTGACTCCTGCGCACCGACACGTCACGGCACTGTTCGTGCTGGCGCTCGGCCTGGGACTGCTCGGGTTGCTCGTCGCGCCCGGCGAGAACGAACTCCTGCTCGGCGTCGGCACCGCGCTCGGGGCGGTGTTCTCGTGGCACCGGTTCGGACCACGAGCGGTCGAAACCCACGTCGATCTCTCGCCGCGCCCGCTCGCGCTCAGCGCCGGAGGACTCGTTACTGCGCTCGCGGTGATGAGCGGCGTCGCAGAACTGACAGCGAACGCCCAGATCATCGTCGCGGCGAGTGCAATCGGCGCGACGGGCCTTCTCGCGCTGCCGTTGCTCGTCAGCGACGGCGAGTCGTGATTGGGGACCTCGATGCCGTACGGCAGAGCATAGCGGCGCTGTCGAGCAAAATAACGAAGAACCGAGTCGGGTGGTGACGCCGTTCAGTAGGTCTCGAGGTAGCGGTCGAGTTCCCACTGGGAGACGTCGATACGGAACTCGTCGTACTCCTGGTTCTTGGCCTCTACGAACTTGTCGTAGACGTGGCCGCCAAGCGCCTCCTCGATGATTTCGTCCTCTTCGAGCGCGTCGACAGCCTCGCCGAGATTCGCCGGGAGCGTCTCGATGCCGTACTCCTGGCGCATCTCCTCGTCGAACTCGTAGATGTTCTCTCGAACCGGATCGGGGCAGTCCAGCCCCTGCTCGATCCCTTCCAGTCCGGCGGTGATGAGCGCCGCGAAGGCGAGGTAGGGATTACAGGACGGGTCAGGGAACCGGGCCTCGATACGGCTCGCGGCAGGGACGCGCGCGGCCGGCTTCCGGATGAGCGCCGAACGGTTGCGGTCGGACCACGCGATATAGACCGGAGCCTCGTAGCCGGGGACGAGGCGCTTGTAGGAGTTCACCGTCGGGTCGGCGACGGCTGTGATCGCCGGCGCGTGGTCGAGGATGCCAGCGAGGAACGAGTGGGCCGTCTCCGAGAGATCGAATTCGCTGCCCTCGTCGTGGAAGGCGTTGTTGCCGTCCTCATCGAACAACGAGATGTGCGTGTGCATCCCTGAGCCGTTGATTTTTGGGATCGGCTTGGGCATAAACGTCGCGTGGAGGTCGTGCTGGGCCGCGATGGCGCGAACGACCGTCCGGAACGTTGCGACGTTATCGGCCGTCGAGAGCGCATCGTCGTACTCGAAGTTGATCTCGTGCTGACCCTCGGCGACCTCGTGGTGGCTGGCCTCGATCTCGAAGTCCATCTGTTCGAGACCATAGATGATGTCACGGCGAACGTCGGACGCGAGGTCCTTCGGTGCAAGGTCGAAGTAGCCACCGGCGTCGCTGGTCTTCGTCGTCGCGCGGCCGTCCTCGTCTTCTTCGAAAAGGAAGAACTCCGGTTCGGGGGCGACGTTGACGGTATAGCCCATCTCCTCGGCGCGATCGAGTGCGTTCTTCAGTACGCGGCGCGGGTCGCCCTCGAAGGGTTCGCCCGTGGACGTGTTGATCACGTCACAGATGAGCCGCGCGGAGCGGCCGTCGCGCCACGGCAGGACCGCGAAGGTCTCGGGATCGGGCTTGAGCCGCATATCTGACTCCTGAATGCGGACGAAGCCCTCGATGCTCGATCCGTCGAAGTAGATTCCGTCGGTGAACGCCTTCTCGGCCTGGGTGGCCGGAACGGCGACGTTCTTTACGGTGCCGAGGATGTCGGTGAACTGCAGGCGGAGAAAGTCTACGTCTTTCTCCTCGATCTCGTCGATAACACGCTGTGCTTCGGCCGAAAGTCCCCCGTCTGTTACAGGGATGGGTGTATTTTGGTCCGTCATATCCTGGACAATCGAATCCGAACACTCCCAGTATAAAGACCTTATCGCTTAGTGCAAATGCCCCTTGGATCACTCCTAATTGGATATTCGTAAAATTCTAATGCCCCCAGAGGCATTTTGGGTGTAATGACGTACGAAAACCTCGATGCAAAACTCATCAACGCACTGCTTGGCGACGGTCGCGCGAGTCTTCGGAGTCTGGCGGAGGATCTCGACGTCTCGGTGACGACGGTCTCGAACCACCTTCGTGATCTCGAAGACGAGGGCGTCATCGATGGGTACACCCCCCGGATCAATTACGACGCGCTCGGGTACGACGTCACGGCGATCATCCAACTGAAGGTCGAAGGGAGTGCGCTCCCGGACATCACCGAGCGACTCAAAGAGCAGAAACAGATGACCACGGTCTACGAGGTCACCGGCGACTACGACGTCATCGCCGTCGGGAAGTTCGAGGACACAGACGGAATGAATGACCAGATCAAGGAGTTGCTTACCGACACCGACATCCGCGAGTCGAACACCAGCGTCGTTCTCAATCCGGTGGTCGAAAACGCTCAGTTCGACCTCGACGTCGAGTAGTACTGCAGCGCTACTCCTCACTGAGGACGTCGTCTTCGGCATGGGCTCGCACCCACAACTGCCCGATCCGTGAGAGACGAGTCCGGTAGGACTTGCCGTGTTCTTCCTGTTCGATGTAGCCCTTCCCGCCGGGACCCAACCGGTCGACGTTGTAGATCACCTTCGATCTGAAGGAGTCGGTATACTCCTCGTTCATATCCCGTGCGAGAGTCTCTGCGAGTTCCGACACCGAGTCGAACTCGCCGTACTCACCGAGTTCGAAGAGAATCACCTCCTCGAAGGGCTTGACGTTCCGGAAGGAGGCGACGGGGAGTTCGACGATGTGGCTGCCGCCGATGCGCTTGGCGCCGATGGTGGTCCCACGCTCGTCGAACTCCGAGATGATGTCCACGGCCGACTCGTACCGCGCCTCGATGCGCTCGTCGTCGACGTCCTCGCCTGCGAGTAACTCTCCCAATAGCGCTTTCGCCTCCCTGACTTCCTCGGCGAGCTCGGTTTCGAGGTACTTCTCCGGGGCCGTGTAGTAGGTGTGGATCCGCTCGCGGTCCTCCTGCCGCTCGACCATAATCGAGTGGGCCGCAGTGGCGAACGCGAACGAGACGGGCCGCGGCATCGCCGAGACGTTCACCCACACCTCGGTGTCGGCGGCGGCGTCGAGTTCCTCGTTGATGAGGTCGTACGCCTGCTCGAAGGCGGCGTCGTAATCGTAGACGTCCGCGAGGACGACGCGCTCGGTGTCGGCGCCGAGGAGATTCTGGAAGTCCTTCTCCAGTTTCTCCGAGAGGTTCCGGGAGTACTCCACGTTCGACTCGCTGCCGACCGCTCCTTCGAGGAGGATCACCCGGTCGACGTCCTGTTGATCCCGGATGAGCGGCGCGATCAGTCGGTCGTAATCGAAGCCGACCGGGATAATGTGTGTCTGCATACGCGTACGGTTTTTCGGGTCCATAATCAATCCCGCTGACAGCGGGGTGCGCCTCCGATGGTGTCGGCGACGACGGCCGGGTCGAAACCCGAATACTCCGTCAACCGAGTCGCCGGCGAGACGTCGTGGTCGATTGCGAATCCGACGTCAGTCCGCTCGCGTGCCGACGGTGAACGTCTCGGCGCGCTCGTCGGCGTCGGCGGTCGTGAGCAGCGACACGCCGACGGTGAGGACGAGTGACAGCACCATCCCGTAGAGCGCGAAGTCCCAGGTGAGGTACGCCGATCCGAACACGGTCACACCGCCGACCGTGAACGCGGGGAGGAACACGTGCAGGAGGTAGAAGAGTTGCGACCCTGCGACGCCTGCGAACATCCCCTGGCGGGTCGTCTTCGGCCAGTAGAGCGCCACGATCACCGGGAGCGCCAACTGCGCGTACCCGCCGAAGGCGGTGTCACCCACGGTGATGAGCGTTCCCGGACGGAACAGGCTGACGACGAACGTCCCGACGGCGAAGACGACGACGCCGATGCGGCCGATCCACGCCTCGCGCTCGTCGCTCGCGCTCGGATTCACGAACGGCCGATAGAGGTCCCGAGTCAGATACGACGACCCCGAGAGGAGCATCGAGTCCGACGACGACATCATCGCCGCCATCGCGCCAGCGACGACGAGCGCCGCGAACCACGCGGGCGTGTACTCGTTCAGGAGGACCGGAATCACGTTCGAGCCCTCCGGGACGACGATGCCGAGTCCAGCGGCCCACGTACCAAGGAGGAACGCGGGAACGAACAGGAGCACGACGAGGACCGGCCACAGCGCGAACGACCGCTTCAGGACGCGGGCGTCCTTGGCGACGAAGAAGCGCTGATTGATCTGTGGGAACATCGTGACGCCGAAGGCGATGGTCACCGCCTGGGCGATCATCCACTGCGGCGAGTAGAGACCGCCGCCCAGCGAGAGGAACTCAGGGTTGGCGTCCGCCACCGACGACGAGACGATGTCGAGACCGCCGGCGCTCGAGAGAACCCAGCCGACCGCGATCCAGACGATTCCGAGCATAAACAGTCCCTGGATGGTGTCGGTCCACGCGACGCCGCGGAGCCCCGCGGCGACGACGTACGCGATGATAAACAGGGTGATGCCGGCCGCGCCGACCCAGTAGGGAATCGCCCCGTTCGTGAGGCCGACAATCGCCTCACCCGCACCCATCTGCTGGAGCATCACGTACGGGAACAGCCAGAACAGCGAGACGCCCGCCACGAGCGCCCTGAGTCGCCGCGACCCGAAGCGGTCGCCGAGCATCTCGCCGAGGGTGACGTACCCCTGAAACTTGCCGATCAGCCACTGCCGGTAGCCGATCAGATACCAGAGGATCGCAAAGAGGATCCCGTCCATCAGCCCCATCACGAGAATCCACTCCGGGCCCGCCCCGTAAGCGAGGTTCGGCCCACCGAAGAACGTGAACGCCGACAGCAGCGTCGCGAACGTGGTAAACAGCAGGACGACCGTCCCGATTGAGCGACTCGCCAGGTAGTAGTCCTCTGCGTCACGGCCCGTCAGGCGGTACGCGAGTAGCCCAACCACGAGAGCGACGGCGAGGTACCCTCCGACGATGCCGAGTTGGACGACCAACTGCGAACTAGCCATTGAACCCCACCTCCTCGGGATCGACGTTCATCCCTCTGTCCCACGCACCGCGGGCGAACAGCGCGAACGCGACCGAGGCCAGCACCATCCAGCCGATGTGCCACCACAGCCACACCGGCAGTCCCTGCCAGGTCGTCGCATCGCGCCAGAGGAACCACGGGATTGCGAACGTCACGAGTACTGCGAAGACGCCTATCCATAGGTAATCGGTCTTCTGTCGCGTCATCGAATTATACTCACTACTCGTCACGGGTAAAGATTACTTTTTGAAATTCGATAGCGGTTTTCGAAGAGAGATTTTCTTCGTAATACGCCTCCAATCATTTATTACACTTCACTAACACGTATCCAACGACGATTTGTGACAGTACACGTCGAATGCGCTTCCTATCGGGCCAGTAGAACGCCGTTCGGGCGGTCCAGACAGTGCTGCGTCGCGGCCGTTCCGGTCGTAGTTCGGCCGCAGCGCCGACAAATCACGACTGATCAGGTGGCCACGACACCAGTATCAATGTCTGTTTTTGACACGATAGATATTTGCCGCGAGCAACCCATATATAAGGACGTCATCGGGTTTCCCATGACGCTCATATCACCATCACAGCACCCCTACGGGGGGATTCATCAATGGAAGACACTGAAAAATACCTCATTCACGCAGCGATCACCGCAGACGGGGTCGTCGAACGGTCCGACGTCGTCGGGGCCATCTTCGGGCAGACCGAGGGACTTCTCGGCGACGACCTGGACCTCCGGGACCTCCAGCAGTCGTCGAAAGTTGGGCGTATCGACGTTGAAATCGACTCGCAGAACGGCCAGTCGTTCGGGACTGTTACCATCGCGAGCAGCCTCGACCGCGTCAAAACCGCGATCCTCGCCGCCTCCCTCGAGACGATCACACGCGTCGGTCCCTGTCGGGCCACCGCTGAAGTGACTGACATCGAAGACGTTCGCGAGGCGAAACGCCGAGAGGTCGTCGAGCGGGCGAAAGAACTGCTCTCGGAGTCGTTCGACGAGAGCGTGATGTCCTCGAACGAGATCCTCTCGGAGGTGAAAGAGAGCGTCCGCATCGAGGACATCAGCGAGCACGAGGGCCTTCCCGCCGGCCCCAACGTCGCCGACTCGGATGCAGTCGTAGTCGTCGAGGGCCGGGCAGACGTCCTGACGCTCCTGAGCTACGGGATCAAGAACGCTATCGCCGTCGAAGGTACGAACGTGCCCGAGGTGGTGGCGGATCTCACCCAGAATCGGACGACTACCGCCTTCCTCGACGGGGACCGCGGCGGCGAACTCATTCTGCGCGAACTCACGCAGGTGGGCGACGTCGATCACGTCGCATTCGCCCCCTCGGGCCGCTCGGTCGAAGATCTCAAGCGCCACGAGGTGTTCGCCGCGCTCCGTAACAAGGTCTCTATGGAGTCGTACACGTTCGATGCCGAGACTGCCGCGTCGGCAGACGATGCGGACAATCCGGACACCGGGGCGGGCGGTGACACGCCGGACCCTCCGAAGGGGTCGCCGACGACTGAGTCGGCGGCCCACCCCGCTGTCGATCGCCGATCGATGCCGAGAACCCTCGACTCGGATGCGTCCATCTCTTCGGAGTACACCACGCCGCCGGCGGAGCCCGTGCGTGCCGAGGTGAGTGCGACGGAATCGAACGGTGACGAACCGACCCCCGAAGTCACCGAACGCGCCGACGTCGACAGCCCGACGGGAGATTCAACGGGCCCGTCCGAACCGGCGGAATCGACCGATACAGCCGAGACGACGGATTCAACGGACGCGGCCGAGACGACGGAGTCGACCGTGACCGAGTCCGAAGTGCCGGGCGCAGACGAAACTATGACGACGGCCGAACAGCCAACGGTTCGCGACGATGTATTGGGGGCGGACGGCACTTCGACTGCAGACGACGCGGACGCGACTGCGGACGATACGGGAGCGACTTCTGACGACGCCGATGAGAGCGACAACGCCGACGGGAGTGATGACTCGACGATGGACCACCCACAGTCGCTCGCTGACCACGTCCGGGAGGTCATCGACGACGGGAGCGGGACGATCCGACTTCTCGACGCCGATCTCGTTGCCCTCGAGGAACGGCCCGTCAGCGAGGCCTTCGACGCGCTCTCGACGACCGAGCCCGTGCCGTACGCCGCCGTCGTCGACGGCGAGTTCTCACAGCGCCTCCTCGACGTGGCCGCCCAGCGCGGGGTCGACCACGCTGTTGCGGCCTCGACCGGCGAGTTCGTGAAGAAACCGGTTGGCGTTCGACTGCTGACGGCCGATCAGTTGGCGACGTCGGTCGCAAACTGAGCGCCCCAGTCTCCACGTTCCAGTGGCTACTCCGGCACGTCGTACGCGTAGACGAGCGCATCGGCCCACGCGCCCCCGCGCTCGTAGAAACACGGCTGGTAGGCCACCGGGTGGAACCCGACCGACTCGTACAGCGACCGCGCCGGGTCGTTGTCGACGGCGACGAGAAGCGTCACTCGCGTTCCGGGGTCGCGTCGCGCGACGACTCCCTCGACGAGCGTTCGGCCGTGGCCGCGACGTCGATAATCGGGACCGACGACCAACTCCGCGAGGTGGGCGTCGCCCTCGCCGACTGTGATCGCATAACCGACTGGGTCGCCACCGGGACGCTCGACCGACACCAGACACGAGCCGACGGCCGCGAACGACGCCAGCAGCTCGGGGGACGGCGCATCAAGATGCGACTGCAGCGCGACGATCGCTGAGACGTCGGTGGGGCGGGCCGGCCGGATCACGGTTGCAACATCGTGAGCGCGGCAGCGGCGCTCACCACGGCCCCGACCAGCGTCGCCGCGAAGTTCACCGCCTCGTTGCCGAACCGCTGCCCCTCGACGGTTGCGCCGAGGACGCTGTCGATTGTCATCCCGAGGAACCCACCGAGAGCCACGAGAACCGCGCCCACGGGGCCGACGTTCGGAAGCAGCACGAACGCGACGGCGCCGACGATGACGGCACCGAGGAGGCCGAACACCTCGCCCTGCCAGGTCACTCCGCCGTCGGTCCCCGGCGGCACCGACTCCATCGTGGTGATGAGCCGTGGACTGTCGAAGAGCCCGCCGATTTCGGAGGAGAGCGTATCGCTGAGTGCCGCGGCCATCGATCCGGCGAAGGCGTACTGAAACAGCAGTCCGTCGACGGGCAGCGACCGGCTCGCAGCGAAGAGAAGCACGCAGAGCAGCGCGACCGCAGCGTTGCCGAGGACGTTCCCGGTCCCCCGCGCTCCTTCGTTCTCCTCGGCGATCCCCCGGCGCTTTTTCTTCTCGTAGCGGAACTTCGTGGAGAGCGAGCCGATTCCGAAAAAGGCGATGAGCACGGCAAACCAGCCGAAGCCGCCGAAGACGATGACAAGAAGGCCCAGAAGGACGCCCGAGAGCATCCCGGCCACGGACGCGGCCCCGAGCGCATACGAGGCGTATCCGAGCCCTACGGTGACAGCGAGAGCGGCTCCGACGTCGAGGACGCCGACGGACACCGCGAGAGTGTCGAACAGCCACAGCAGCAGGCCGGTCGAGAGCATCACCAGCGGGTCGTCCCGCTCGAAGAGCATCTCACGGAAGAGCGCCGCAACGAGCGCGCCCGCGACTGCGAGAAACGCGAACCGCGGCGCGACGGTCGGAGTCGACGTGAGGGAGGCCACGCCGGCCTGCCCAACGAAGCCCGCAGCGCTCCCGGCGACGCCGAATCCGGCCGTTCCCAGGAACGGCTCGTCCGACACCTCGGCCACGAGGCGCTTGCCGAGATTCCCATACGAGAGTACGAAGACGCTTGCGACGAACAGATCGACGGGAAGTCCGAGTTCGGTCGCCAGAATCGCCAGACCGGCCGCAGCGAGGGCGAAGCCCGCAAGTCCGTTTAGCCGGCCCTCGCGGCGGTCGCTGGGCCGTGCGAACAGGTCGAACAGAGGCCCGTCGGTGATCACGAACGCCGCGAGCAGTGCGACGGCGGCGAAAGGAACAAACGCCGCCCGGCCTAGCACCGGTGCGGTCACCGAGACCGTCCCGACCAGGGCGAATCCACCTGCCCGCCGAAGCGTCTGTTGCACGTCACGGGATATCCCCGACGCGCACTTAACGGTCCCGACATCGCGTCTCGTGGTTTCCCAGGTTGTCCCTCGATCCGAACCCGGAAACATATGCCACTCGGCCGCGGACGGTGCGCCGTGGGACTGTACGACCGGTATCTCGCCCTCCGCTATCGGCTCCACGACGCCGACCCGCCCGAGCACGTCGCCGTCGTCATCACCGAGCGCGACCTGCTCGAACAGGGCGCCTACGACACGCTCGCGGACTTTCTGTCCTGGGCGTTCGAGTACGGGGCACGGCGCGCGACGGTCTCGGTCAGTGTCCTCGACGAGGCGGTCGTCCCGACGCTGTCTCGGGAACTTCGAGCGGTGGAGTCGCCCGAACCGATCGACGTGCGCGGCCCGGACGACACCGAACGCGCCGACGCGCCCGTCCAGATCAGCATCGGTCTCGGCGGCAAGGAGGAGTTCGCGTCGGCCGTCAAGCGCATCGCAGAGTCGGTCGAATCGGGCGATCTCGATCCCGACGACGTCGACGCCGACCGGATCGAGGAGCGACTCGTCTTCGACGACGAGCCAGACCTCCTGATCAAGACCGGTGCCGAGCGGCTCTCCGACTTCCTGATCTGGCAGTCGGTCTACTCGGAACTCTACTTCACCGACGTCAACTGGCGGGATTTCCGGCGACGCGATTACCTCCGGGCTGTCCTCGACTACAAGAGCCGTCAGCGACGGTTTGGTCGGTGATCGGCGCGCCGTGTCAGCAGCCCCTCCTACCGCGGGACAGTGGTTTCCGCGTCGAAAAGCCGTCTCTCCGCCGATCAGTCGGGACCGTCGCGTCGCAACCGGAGGTCAGTGTCGGTCAGTCCGCCCTGTCGGCGGGATCGGTCCCGCGCTGACGCGCCAGTTCGGCCGAGACCTCCTGTGCGCCCGCCGAGGGGAGTTTCGACCGGAGCCTGCGAGTGACCGCCCGGGCGTCGGCGAGTTCGGTCTCCGTGACGGCGCGGACCAGCGCCACCGCCCGCTCGGTCCGCGACTGCTGCCAGGACTGTTCACGGGACTCGTACGTCCGGAGCCCGCGGAGGAAGTCAGCCTTCGAGAACTCGGGCCAGTACGGCGCGCAGAAATAAACCGCAGCCTCGTTGCCGTTGGCGTGCCACGGCAGGAAGTTCGAGGTCCGCTCGTCGCCGCCGGTCCGAACGATGAGATCGACGTCGCGCGTGGTGTGACGCGCCAGGCGCGCCTCCACGGCCGTCGCGTCGACGTCGTCGGGGTCGAGGTCACCGGATTCCACCTCGCGGGCGATCTCCCGTGCCGCGCCGAGCAACTCCGATCGGCCACCGTATGCGAGCGCGATGTTGAGCCGGAGCGTGTCGTATCCGGCCGTCTGCGACTCCGCGTACGCGACGGCCTCGCGGACCCGCTCGGGGAGTCGGTCCACGTCGCCGATCGCGCCGATCCGGACGCCGTTCTCGTGAACGCGGTCTGCGTCGGCGAACTCGTAGAGTTTCGATTCGAGGAGGTCGAAAAGCGGGTCGAGTTCGTCCGCCGGACGGTCGAAGTTCTCCGTCGAGAAGGCATACAGCGTCAACTCCTCGACGCCGAGTTCGTCGCACCACTCGAGGACCTGCTCTGTCGTCTCCGCGCCCTCGCGGTGACCCTCCGGCGCGTCGTCGCCCTGTTCGCGGGCGTAGCGTCGGTTACCGTCCTGAATGATCGCGACGTGCGCCGGTGCATCGTCGAGTTGCCGTCGAAGCATCCGTTGATACGCATCGGAGACCTTTCGACGGAGCCAACGTCTCGTACTCGACGTCACGTTACTGACCCCCAGTTCGCCATCGGGTATGTGTCTTTCCGTTCTGCCACCCCGATCGGGGGTCCGGCCGCCCCGTCGATGCGACACGGTTTTGCCGGATCCCCAAGAATCGGCCGGTATGATCGAAAGACAGTTCCTCCGCGAGAACCCCGACGCGGTCCGCGCCGCCTTGGAGCAGAAGGGCGTCGAGGACGTCGATCTCGACCGCGTTCTGGCCGTCGACGAGGAGTGGCGCGAACTGAAGACGCGCGGCGACGACCTCCGCCACGAACGCAACGAGATCTCCTCGAAGATCGGTGATCTGAAAGCCGAAGGCAACGAGGAAGAGGCCCAGGAAGCCATCGAGCGCTCACAGGAACTCAAAGCCGAAATCGACGAAGTCGAATCGCGCGCGACCGAACTCGAAGCCGAACTCGAGGCTGCTCTGCTCGAGATTCCACAGATCCCGGCCGACGAAGTTCCGATCGGTGCCGACGAGTCCGAGAACGTCGAGCGCCGCCGCGAGGGCTTCGACGACCACCGCGACCTCCCCGAATCGGTCGTTCCACACTACGATCTCGGCGAAGACCTCGAGATCCTGGACTTCCAGCGGGGCGCGAAGGTGACCGGCGGCGGATTCTACTTCACGAAGGGCGACGGCGCGCGCTTGGAACACGCCCTGATCCAGTTTATGATGGACATCCATCGCGAGCAGGGATACGTCGACGTCTTCCCGCCGATCCCGGTCAACTCACGCTCGATGATCGGCACGGGCCAGTTCCCGAAGTTCACCGAGGACGCCTACCGCATCGGCGGCGCGAACGACGATCCCTGGGACGACGACGACCTGTGGCTCTGTCCGACCGCGGAGGTCCCGGTGACGAATATGTACCGCGACGAGATCCTGCTCGACGACGATCTGCCGCTGAAGATCCAGGCCTACACGCCGAACTTCCGCCGCGAGGCGGGCGAGCACGGCACCGAGACCCGCGGCATCGTCCGCGTTCACCAGTTCAACAAGGTCGAGATGGTCAACTTCGTCCGGCCCGAGGAGAGCGAAGCGCGGTTCGAGGGACTCGTCGACGAGGCCGAGGAGGTGCTCCGTCGGTTGGAACTCCCCTACCGGATCCTCGAGATGTGTACTGGCGACCTCGGATTCACGCAGCGGAAAAAGTACGACATCGAGGTATGGGCCCCGGCCGACGATATGGAGGAGGGCCCCGACCTGGGTGGCCGATGGCTCGAAGTGTCCTCGGTCTCGAACTTCGGTGCGTTCCAGGCGCGCCGCGCCGGCCTCCGCTACCGGCCTGAGCGGCACGAATCGGCCGAGTACCTCCACACGCTCAACGGTTCGGGGCTCGCGATCCCCCGGATCGTCGTCGCAATAATGGAGTACTACCAGAACGACGACGGCACGGTCACGGTGCCGGAGGCGCTCCAGCCGTATATGAGCGGCACCGAGGTCATCGACGGCCACGACCCGGTCGGCGAATCGGCGCTCGGTGCCGATGAGTCGGACTGACTTCGCTTTCCCCCAATAACCACCGATTAAACGGACAATTCGGTCAAATCGTGGCAAACTTGACGCCAGCGTAGACCCGTTTCATACGCTTCGCAACGAACGGACTCGTATGACGAATCAGACGGGAGATCCGGGTCCGGAGGGACTCAGCGAGTGGCGGCGAGTAGGCTATCACGACTTCGACGGACCGGACGAACTCGATGCGACCCTCGCCGCAGCGCTCGTCGACAGCGAGGGATCGTGGGACGAATCGCCCCTGTACGACGCCGTCGAGACGGAACCGGCCGAACGGTTTCTCGCATCGGTAAATGACGACGACGCGAGCGTAATCTTCTCCGTGGCGGACCGAACCGTTCGCGTCTCGGCTGACGGAACGGTCGAAGTCAGAAGTATGGGTTCTGAATCCTGAGGTCGACAACTGGTCGGGCGGTAAGAGTGGCACATAGTCGGTCGAATGTATGGCCCGTGACCGGCAGATAATTGCGGCCTGCGGTGCTCTGCCGTCGTTGTCTCGCCGTCCACGCGTCGGCTACGAGCAGAGTGACCGTCCTGGATCCGTTCCTTCGGCTTCGGACGGTCGCAGTCGCGTCCGGACGGCATCCCTGCCGCCGGGAACGTTTTATCTCCCGATTCGCTACCGTGCATATGAGTTCTGACAGTACACCGGTGACAGTGGTAAGCGGATACCTCGGTGCCGGCAAAACGACGCTCGTGAATCACGTCCTCGCGAATCAGCAAGGGTACGAAGTCGGCGTCATTGTCAACGATATGGGCGACGTCAACGTCGACGCCGAACTCGTCGCCGACCGCAACGAGGAGTCCGGCGTCATCGACCTCTCGAACGGGTGCATCTGCTGCCGACTGCAGGACGACCTCCTCACGGAGGCACACGACCTCGTCACAGAGCGCGACGTCGATTACCTGCTCGTGGAATCCTCGGGCATCAGCGAACCCATCCCGGTCGCGCAGGTGTTCACTGAGGGGACCGACGAGAGCGACGTCGATCCAACGGAGCAGTTCCGTCTCGACACGATGGTGACGGTCCTCGACACCTACGGCTTCTGGAAGGAGTTCGACGCCGGGACGTCGCTTCCCGACAGCGCCCGCGCCGACGACGAACGACCGCTGAGCGAGGTGCTCGTCGAGAGCATCGAGTTCTGCGACGTGTTGTTGCTCAACAAGTGCGATATGGTCCCAGAGGACGCTCTCGACGACATCGAGGCCGTCGTCACCGAACTTCAACCGCGCGCGGAGTTCCTCCGGACGACGTATTCCGAGATCGATCCGGGCCGCATTCTCGACACCGGACGGTTCGACTTCGCCGCAGTGTCGGGCTCACAGGGCTGGAAACGCCATCTCGCGGACGAGCACGATCACTCGGCCGCCGAGCACCACGGAGTGTCCTCGTTCGTCTACCGCTCGACGCGGCCGTTCGATCCTGCGGGGTTCGCCGCGTGGCTCGAAGATCCCGATCCGTCGGTCATCCGTGCCAAGGGGTTCTGTCGCGTTGCGGGCCTCGATGACGTCCTCGGCGTCAGTCAGGCCGGCGAGGCAGTGCAAGCAGGCCCGATCGGATCCTGGGACGAGGACGACGAACGGCAGACGCGGCTGGTGTTCATCGGTCAAGACGTCCCGGAGTCGCGCTTTCGAGACGAACTCGACGCGCTACTCGTCGAGGCGGATCCGGACTCACCACCGTCGTCGGATCCGTTTCCCCTCTAGATGCCGAGTTCATCGCGGAGGTCGTCCCACGAGTCCTGAAACCCGTGTGTGGACTCCGTAGTGGGCCCCTCGAACGTCGACTGGTAGAGTTCGTCATACTCGAGTAGTTGGCCCCAGCCGTCGTCGAAGACGACGCTGCAGTACATACACATACGACAGAGTCCGGTATCCATCGTCTTACCAGTTCCCCCGTCGGAAAAAATGAGACCGTGTCGAGCGCTACGGCTCGAGGATGACTTTGGTGAAGCCCTCTTCCCGGTTGTCGAACCGATCGTACATCTCCGCCGCCTCGTCGAGTCCCACTCGATGGGAGACGACGAAACTCGGCTCCGCGCGGCCCGAGATGATGAGATCACGGAGGTAGCGGTTGTAGGACTTCACGTCGCACTGACCGGTCGCGAGTCCCTGACCCTTCTCGAAGAGCTTCCCGAAGTCGATGCCGAGGCGGCCCTGCGCCTCCATCTCACTGATCGTCTCGGGTGCGCCCGGATCCTCGGGCACGTACAGTCCGATGATCCCAAGGCGTCCTTTCGGCTCGACGACACGGATGAGTTGGTTGATGAGGACGCCCGGATTCTCCTTGGTAGGGTCGTAGGGCTCGTCGCTGTCCCGGACCGACTCCGGTTCGACTGACTGGTAGCCGACGGCATCGACCCCTTTGTTGACCATCCCCCCGTGCTCGTCGATGATCTGCTCGACGGGGTTACCGTCCTCGAAGTTGATCGCGGTGGCGTCGCAGTGCTCCTCAGCCAGTTCGAGGCGACTGGGGACGCGATCGACGACGTAGATCTCGGACGCGCCCTTGATTTTCGCGCTGTATGCGGACATCAGACCGACCGGACCCGCGCCGAAGATGGCGACGGACTCACCGGGTTGGAGGTCCGCGAGTTCGGTGCCGTGCCAGCCGGTGGGGAAGATGTCTGCCAGCAGCGCGAAGTCGTCCTCGTGTCCCTCGTCGGGGAGTTTCAGCGCGTTGAAATCCGCGAACGGAACGCGCATTCGCTCGGCCTGTCCGCCCTGATAGGGACCCATTCCGACATAGCCGTAGGCGCCGCCAGCGGGGACGCTCCCCTCCTGATTGACGTTCAGACAGAAGCCGGTCTTTCCTTCCTCGCAGTTCTTACAGTGCCCACAGGCAACGTTGAACGGGACCGAGATCCGGTCTCCGACCTCCAGTGACGAAACCCCTTCGCCTACCTCGTCGACGACGCCCATCGCCTCGTGACCGAATACGATCCCCGGTTCTGCCGCGGTCCGCCCCTCGTACATATGCAGATCCGACCCGCAGATACACGTCGACGTGACATCGATGACGACGTCGGTCGGATTCTGTATTTCCACATCGTCCACTTCTTCGACAGCAACCTCGTGTGGGCCGTTGTACACGACCCCTTGGATGGACATTAGAGTTTACCTCCGAATAAACACTAGTGATTAATCAACATAAACACAGTGGGTAGAACCGCATACTGTGTGCGGCTCTCACCTATGACGAAGGCTTTTCGCTTCCCCGACGACTATCGAGACTGTGACCTCCGAGTCCGACGCGGACGAGTCGCCCGACACCAGTGTGTCGACGGCCGGATGGGACGGTTCGCTCCACGTCCGCTACGAGGGCGACGACGACCCCGAGAAGTGCACGGCGCGGAAGTTGGCCCGTTTCGACTTCGTGGAGTTACACCGTTCGGATCGCGACACGCCTTACGGCGTCGTCCTCAACCCTCACGCAGAGCGTGCGCTTTCGCCGGCTGACGCCGATACCGGTACGCTCGTCGCGCTCGATTGCTCCTGGGAGTCGGCCGGCGAGGCCCGATTCTCTCTGCCCGGCGAGCACCGCGCGCTCCCGTATCTCGTCGCCGCGAACCCGGTCAACTTCGGTCGCCCGATGCAACTGACGACCGTTGAGGCGCTCGCGGCCGGGCTCTCGATCTTCGGTCGTCGTGACCGCGCGGAGGGGCTGCTCTCGAAGTTCACCTGGGGACACACCTTCCTGGAACTCAACGACGAACCGCTCCGGCGATACGCCGAGTGCGCTGACTCCGACGCAGTCGTCGCCATCCAGCAAGAGTATCTCGACCGCGGCGAAGACGACTGAACCCGAGCCTACTCGCCGACGAGTCCACCAATCGCACCGCCGATGGCGCTGTCGATAGCGAAGAATACAGTCGCGACGATTCCGAGGAGGAACGCTCCCGCTCCGCCGAGGAATCCGCCGAGCGACCCACCGAGCGGGCCGCCGCTGAGTCCGATTGCACCGCCGATGATCAGGCCGACCAGCCCGATCACAATCGAGACGAGGACTCCCGAGATCGACCCGGCGACCAGGCCGTTCCACGTTCCCTTTGCGATCCCCCCGCCGGCGAGGAACCCGGCTGCGGCACCGCCGAGGAGTCCGGCCGTGAGTTGTCCGAGCGGCGCGATGGTGAGTCCGATGACCGATCCGATGACTATCACTGCGAATCCGATCCCCACCGCGCGCCAGTCAGTTTCCATACCGCGACCGACGCGCCGCGGGACTAAAACGATCCGGGCCATTCCCGCGACGGATGGCGATTTCACCTCTGCAGATCGCACGTGTTACAGTAGCGCTTGCAACTGATTGTATATCCGCTCACACGCAGTCGTGCGATCGAGTGAACGAAGACTTGCAGACGCTACTACGTGTGATATCCGAACGAACGCGCTTTTACCGCTTGGCCGAGTAGGAGCAGCCAATGATTTTTGAGTCTCTTCCGACGACGCCCCGGTCGGAGGAACTTCTCGACAAAGCGTTTTCGCGAGCGGCGCGTGCGGGGCGAGCGAAATCCGGCCTGGAGGCCCAACAGTCGATGCTCCAGACCGCCTCCTCGATTCTCTCGGACAACCTGGAGAACGTCGTCACGCGGTGGCCCGACTTCGGAACGGTCGATCCGTTCTACTACGAACTCGCAGATGCGATCGTCGACGTCGACGAACTCAGACAGAGCCTCTCGGAGGTGACGTGGGCGAGCCGACAGATCGGCGAACTCCGTCGGGAGTATCAGCCGAAACTCCGCAAAACGGAGCCCACGACCGCCCGAAAGCACCGCAAGCAGGCGTTCGCCCGGATGGCCGACGTCGTCGAGGAGGTCGCAGACGACCTCATACGCATCGGCGAGGCTCGCGACGCGCTGAGGACGCTGCCAGATATCCGTCCGGGCGAACCCGCTATCGTCGTCGCCGGGTATCCCAACGTCGGCAAGTCGTCGTTCGTCAACGGCGTTACCCGCGCGGACAACGAGACCGCTCACTATCCGTTCACGACCCGCGGCGTCCACGTCGGGCACTTCGAGCGCGATCGGATCCGCTATCAGATCATCGACACGCCGGGGCTGTTGGACCGCCCCGAAGACGAACGAAACGACATCGAGCGGCAGGCTGTGAGTGCGATCGAACACCTCGCCGACGCAGTGGTGTTCGTCCTCGACGCCAGCGAGGCGTGCGGCTACCCGCTCGAATCGCAGTTGGAACTCCGCGACGCGGTGGCCGAGCGTTTCCGTGAGCGCGACGTGCCAGTCCTCACCGTCAACAACAAAAGCGACCGCTCTCGCGACGTCGACGCCGAGTACCAGATGAGCGTCGAGAAAGGCGACGGCGTTGACGCGGTTCTCGATGCGGCTGTGGACGCTGTGGCGTGGGAGCCCGACATTCCGCCGTCGCGGCAGGAGTAGCGGTCCGATCCGCGAGACCCTTCGGGGCCCACCCGCCTGTGCGACAGTGTACGTAACGTCGACGCGCGCCGTGACGGTCACCGGATCGGCCTCGAATCGTGTCCCCGACCCGGTTCCGTCGGCGGCCGACTCGCGCACCGCATAGATCGGCCCGGAACTCCCGATTGCGGCCGATTGAACGCCGCTCACCGAGAATCCGGCAGCGGGCTATCGCGCGCTCCAGCGCCTGCGATCGGAGTTCCGCGCGGACGGGACCGGCTGCGCTTTCGTGCGTCCGCTACCCCTCGGTTGCAGTCGCTCGGTCGACGCCCACGTAGCGGATCTCAACGCGGATCGATTCGTCACCGAACGGCCACAGGGGGTTGGGACCCAGCGCAGTGATGCGATCACGTATGGAGTTCGCAACGGGCGGCGGTTCCGTCGACGGCGGATGCCCGACCGTCACGACGATCCGCTGCGGCGTCTGTAGCGGGAACCCCTCGTAGGTCACGTCTAAATCGAGAAGGGTTGCCTCCGGCGGCAACTCCGCTTCGATCGCCGCGGTGGCCCCGCGCTCGAACTCCGACGTCCGGTAGGAACTGTACGTGAACGCACCGAGCAGTCCCGTCAGGACGAGCAGCACCGCTGCCAGAGCTGCGATCCGCTTGAGAGTCGTCGCCCGGGCCTCTTCCTCGCGGAACCACAGTTTCGGCCGGTAGCCCATCCGCCAGAGCACGACGAGCGCGACCAGATTGATCGCGAGGATGTTAACGAGCACGAGGACCGCCGAGCCCACAATCGTCTGTGGCTCTCCCCAGGCGATCCCGATGCCCACGACTGCCGTCGGGGGCACGAGCGCCGCCGCGATCATCACGCCGACGAGCGCCGAGGAGACGCCCGATGCGACCGAGACGGCCCCTGCAGCGCCGGCTCCGAGGGCGATCACGAGCGAGAGCACGCCCGGCGCGAGGCGCTCGCGGACCTCCCCGATCGCGAACACCTCTTCGGCGGTGAGCGGCACGATGTTCGTCACCCGCAACAAAAGGGCGAAGAACGCCGCTGCTCCGATCGCTAGCGCGCCACCGAGCGCTTGCAGTTTGACCCCTCGGAGCGCCAGTTCCCGGTCGTTGACGACGGTCCCGACGCTCGCGGCCATCGCGGGCCCGATCAGCGGTGCGATCACCATCGATCCGACGACGATCGCCGGTGAATCTAAGAGGAGTCCTGCGGTTGCGACGATGGCGCTCACCGCAGTCATCAGCACATAGGGACGGATCGTCGGCGCCATCTCGTCGGCACGGGCGACGAGTTCCTCGCGGGCGATTCGACTGCCGTTGCTGCCCTCTTCGTCGTCGGATTTATACCGCTCCTTCAACGCCTCGAAGCGGTCGGAGACGACCGTCTCAGCCTGTACGATCACCGTGTACGCGTCCCGCTCGATCCCGACGCCGCGGAGTTGCTCGAGAACCGGCTCGACGGCGGACGTCGGGAGGGGAAACGTGACCACGGCGGTATAATCGCGGCCGCTGGTCTCGTCGGAGACGGCGTAATCGACGCCTTCGTCGTCGAGCACGTCCAGCACGGCCTCCCGCTTCCCAGTCGGGATCATCACCTGAACGAGTCGCACGTCCGACGCTCACGCCGGTGTGACAAGAATCCGGCGGGTCCAGCGGTGGACCCGCTCGGTCGTAGCGTGGCGAACAGCCGGCAGGACCGCTTCCACGCCGCTGTGCCGGACAACCGCTGTGCGACGTGGAACACCTCTCAGCGCACGCCGTTGCTGGCCGCGTCTTCGCATATAACCCATCGGTCCCTCGATCAATCGACGTCGCGCGCTGCACGCCGCCCAAGCACTCATACTCACGCGGTACCCACGCACGTGTGATGCGGCGCGTCTCGGTCCCGAACCTCCTCACACCCTTCGAGAACGGCCTGCGACCGGTCTTCGTCGATCACCGGTCGTTATCGGCACCCGTCACCGACCTGCTTGTCGTGATCGTCTGTGCAGTCTACGCGATCCAAGCGTTCCAGACCGCGCTGTGGGGGGCGCCGTCGGTCTTCGTGACGACCAATTACGTGTACCTCCGCGCGCCGTGGCTCGCGTGGCCGCTGTCGCCACTTCTCCACGGCGGCCTCGTTCACGTGGTCCCGAACGTCGTGACGCTCTTCGCTTTCGGTCGAATCGCGGAAGCAACGCTTCCAGAACGTCGTTACGTGTCGATGGCGTTCGTCGCCGCGGTGATGTCGATCGCCGCACTCACCGGGTGGGGCCTCGCCTTCGGTTCGGGTCCGCAGGCCGTCTACGGGATCAGCGGCGTCGTGTTCGCCATCGGCGGCTTCGCCGTCACGTACTACCCGCGCCACCGACGCGCGACCGACCTCGAACTCCTCGCCACCCTCTTCGGGGCGTGCGCACTCGCGCTCGTCGCCACCGAATCGGTGGCCGCGTTAGTGTTGGCCTCGCCCGCGATGGCTAACGTTGGTCACACCGCAGGCCTCCTCGTCGGCGTTGCGATGGGACTGTGGACCCCCCTCCGGCAGGACGACCGACGCCAAATCGATCGCTGATCCGTCCGTTGTCGAGACTGTACACACTACGTCCCCCGACCCAGTCGGAGAAACCGCACGAACTAATCAATAGTTTCAATCCGGTCCAAGCATTTCGTGTTGGGTAGTGAAGCTCAAGCGTGCATTCTTATTCTCGCTGGTACTCGTCACTGCTGTCCTCTTGGGCGCAGTCGTGCTCGAGCATCAGGCGAAGAAAACCACGCTGTACGCCCAAGAGCGAACCGAGGTCACGCGGTCGGCTGAATACATCGACCGCTCGCTGGAACGAGACCTCGAATCGCTGAAACAGACGGTGTCGGTCGCGGCGACTAATCCCGACCTCACCCGTCACGGCAGCGACGCCCAGCACCGCGCGCTCGTGACGCTTCTGAATCGTTCGACGTTCGCCGGTGCCTCCGTCGTTGCCGCCGACGGTACGGTGACAAGCGCCGTCTCGGACACCTCCCCAGAGACGAGGCGCGAACCGATCGGCGCCGACTTCAGCGACCGTGAATACATCCAGCGAGCGCTCGCGGGTGAGACGTACGTCAGCGATCCGGTGCGGACGGACTCGGAGTCCGACATCGTCACCGTCAGCACGCCTATCCACCGCGACGGTCGCGTGGTGGGAACGCTCAACGCGGCGTTTCGTCTCGACGACGACCTCCTCGTATCGTTCGCCGACACCCTCGACGGGGGACAGCAGTTGACAGTCTACTCACGCGACGGCGAGGTGATCCACGCGTCCGACGACGCGTCTCCGCAGGACGTCGGTCACAACACGACGATCCTACAGACGGGGTGGACCGTCAGCGTCACTCAGAGCCGTGCCGCGGTAGAGTCTCCAATACGAGCGGTGACCGCGTTTCAGATCGGCTCGCTTCTCGTCGTTCTCGGGGCGCTATCGGGGCTCGGCCTCTGGGTCTCCCGACGGAACAACGAGCAATTCGATCGACTCCTGGCGGGATTCCGCGCGCTCGAATCAGGACGGTACGGAATCGAGATCACCCTCGACGACGCGGCGGAGTGGCAGCAGATCGAAGACGGATTCAACCGACTTAGCCGAACCATCGACGCGTCCCGTGCGGAGCGCCGGGCGCGGGAACGCGCAATCGAACGCGAGCGCGACCGCTTCGAGGCGTTGTTCGAGGGCGTTCCCGAACCCGTGGTCAGCGTCGAACTCACCGGCGATGGCGCGATCCTGCGAGACGTCAACCAGGCGTTCGAGCAGACCTTCGGATACGACGCGGAGACCGCACTCGGGCGCGACGTCAACGCACTGATCGTTCCCGATGACGAAGAACTCGCCGTGTCGGCCGCTGCAATCGACGACGAGGCCGCAGACGGCGAACAGGTCACACGGGAGGTCAAGCGTGAGGCTCGCGACGGCATCCGCGACTTCCTGTTCCGCTCGGCGCCGATCAACGCCGCCGACGACGCCTCGCGGCAGTTCGGCGTCTACATCGACATCACCGACCGCAACGAGTACGAAAACCGCCTCAGAGAGCAGCGGGACAATCTCGACCTCCTGAATCAGGTCGTCCGCCACGACATCCGCAACGACCTCCAGTTAGTGACCGCGTACGCTGACTTCCTCGCCGACGGGTACGACGACGAACCGGAGGCGAGCATCGAACGGACGTACGTCGAAACGATTCGTGAGAGCGCCGCTCACGCGGTCGAACTGACCGAAACCGCGCGCAGTCTCGCCGACGTGATGCTCGCCGAGGCGGACGACCAGCGGCCGATGTCGCTCCAGCACGCAATCGAGGCGGAAGTCGACAAAATCGACGCGGAGACCGGCGACGCCGTCGTCACGGCCGACCGTCCGATTCCGGCGGTGTCGGTGACGGCCAACGACCTCCTGGGGTCGGTGTTCCGAAACCTCCTCTCGAACGCCGTCCAGCACAACGACAAGGACATCTCGGAAGTGCGCCTCTCGACCTCGCTCGTCGGCGACGGCGACGCCGTCCGGGTACGTGTCGCCGATAACGGTCCCGGAATTCCCGACACCCGGAAGGACGATATCTTCGGCAAGGGTGAGAAGGGACTCGAAAGCAACGGAACCGGACTCGGCCTGTATCTCGTCCGGACGCTCGTCGACCTCTATGAGGGCGACGTCTGGGTCGAAGACGGCAACCCCCGGGGCGCGGTCTTCGTTGTCGAACTTCCGGTCGCCGACTGAGTGTCCCAAGTCGCCGCACAATCGGTCAGTCCTGCCGGCCGATCCCGGGACGCTGGCCCCTCACGAGGAGTAGAATTATGATGGACCGTTTCATCCGTAGAACTGATGGAAGACGAAGAGTACGACGAACTCACCACGTCGCTGACGCCGCACGAATCGGCCGGCGGGGTGACGACGTACCGGAACACAGTGGCGATCGCCTGTCCCGCGTGTGGTGACCCCTTCGACGACCTAGTCATCTGCGAGGACGAGTACAACAGCCTCGAACTCAGTATGCTCTTGGACCTCTGCGTAACCACTCACCAGAGCGAGGTCCTTCTGTTTACACACAAACACTGACGCTGCAGGTGAGCGTCGCTGTGCCGGGACCGACGCGGCCGCGCTAGCGTCGGCGTCTCACTCCGACCGCTGGTCGATCGCTTCCGGTGGGAGCCCCTCTTCGTTGACCACTACACCGTCCTCGTCGACGGTGTGGATCCCGCGGTTGTTGACCGCGTGGGGGTCGAGCCCGACCTCCTCGAGGAACTGTTTGTAGAGCCGCTCAGCCGTCTCGCCGTCCTTCTGGCGCTCGGACGCCCGGTCACACAGTTCCACGAGATCCTCCGGCACGTCGTTCTCGTGGACGATCCAGTGGTTGATGAGGTCCGACAGCCGTCGGATTGGCGAGGTGAAGTGCCCGTAGATGTCGAAGTTGAGCGCGTAGTGCCCGCCGAAGGGGTCGTTCATATACTTCGCACGGGGCATCACCTTCAATACCGCTCGTTGGATCTTGTTGAGCGCCCGCGAGTCGGAGTTCTCTAGAGCGTCGTTGACGGCCTTCCGCGGGTCGTCCCACGAGGCACCGGACATATTGACGCCGTTGAGGTCGTTGATCTCCCGGAGTGCATCGTCCCACTGATCGGGCGTCGGTTGCGGGTGGACGCGGTACATCGCCTCGACGCCGCGGTTCCACATCAGTTCGTGCGTCACGGCCTTGTTGGCCTTTAACATACACTCCTCGATGATCGTGTGTGCCCGGTCGCGACTCGGATTCAACACCAACGAACCGTCCTCTTTGCGCTGCTCGTGGAGTTGGTCTGCGAGTTCGTAGACCAGCACGTTCTCCTCGTGCAGCGGCGCGTCGGGGTCGTCGAGGCGGTTTTCACACTGGGTGTAAGTCAGGCGCTCGTCCGAGTGGATGACCGACTTGTAGATATCGACTGACTCGAACGACAGCGTCTCCTTGTCGATCTCCATCTCGACGGTGTGTGCCAGTCGGTCCTCCTGCGGCACGAGTGAACAGACCGTCTCCGCGAGCACTGGCGGCAGCATGTGGATCGTGTACCCGGGAAGATAGACGGTGTTGCCTCGCTCTATGGCCTCCGCCCACATCTCGGAGTCGGGGTGGACGTAGTGGGTCACGTCGGCGATGTGGACCCACAGCGTGTACGTCTCCTCGTCCTCGTCGATGCTGAGCGCGTCGTCGAAGTCCTGCGCATCGATCGGGTCGGTCGTCCACGTCGTGAGGTCCCGCAGGTCCGCTCGGTGTTCGAGTTCTTCCTCGATCTCGTCTTGGATGCCCTCCGTTCGCGAACGGGCCTCTGAGAGCACCGCCGACGGGAACCCGTCTTTGATCTCGAACTCCTCGAAGAGGTCCTCGCGTTTCTCGGCCATCTGTCGGGCGACCTCGATAGAGACTTCAACCGGTCCCTGCCCCTCAGCGGTCCCGGCTTGTGACTGCGCGTCGTTTGACATACCCATTGATACTTGGGTGAAGTAGTTAGTGGTGTCGCACGGCCCGTTCGCTCGCTGACCGGCAGACTCCGGGCCCGAAACGGTAGCGGTTTAATCGACCCGTTCGAGATCCGATCGTGTCCCGCGTCCCGATCCCTCCGGAAGTCATTCGCGGCCTCCGCGACGCTGCTCCCGTTCTGCTCGGAGTCGCGCCGTTCGGACTCGTCGCGGGGGCCGCCGCAGTCGACGCCGGCCTGACGCCCGCACAGGCAATCGGCCTCTCTGTTGTCGTCTTCGCGGGAGCGTCACAGTTGGCCGCGATCGACCTGTTCGGCAGCAACGCCGAACTCCTGGTGATTGTGCTCACCGGCGTCGTGATCAACCTTCGAATGCTGATGTACTCCGCGTCGATTGCGCCGCGGTTCCGCGCCCTACGCTCGTGGTGGAAATCGCTCTGCGCGTACGTCCTCACGGATCAGGCCTACGCGCTCTCGATTGCGCGTTACGCCGACGAGGAACTGAACCCGGCCGAACGGCGCAACTACTATCTCGCGGTCGGGGTGTCGCTGTGGGTCGTCTGGCAGAGCTGTACGATCCTGGGCATCGTCGCCGGCGCTCGTATTCCCGACGCGTGGGGGCTCGAATTCGCCGTGCCACTCGTCTTCCTGAGCCTGCTCGTCCCGGCAGTTTCGTCGCTGCCGACGTTCGTCGCCGCAGTCGTCGGCGGAACGGTCGCCGTTGCCGGGACGGTCGTCTCGGTCCCGTTCGACCTCGGCATCATCGCCGGCGGGGTCGTAGGCGTCGCTGCCGGCGTCGCTACCGACGCGGCCCTCGGCGGGACGAGATCGACGCCCGAGCCCGGAGGTGAGCACTGATGGTCACCGAATACGGCTCCGTCTCGATCTGGAGTGTCGTCGTCGCGCTCGGCGCGCTCACGTTCTCGATCCGGGCGTCGTTCATCTACCTGTTCGGTCGGATCGAGGAGGTTCCCTCCCGCCTCAGCAACGCGCTGCGCTTCGTCCCGCCGGCGGTGTTCGCCGCGATCGCGGTCCCCGCGTTGGTCGCCCCCGAGGGCACGCTCGCAGTCGTCGGCAACGAGCGACTCGTCGCCGGAGTGATCGCCGCCGCTGTCACCTGGTACGTCGACGACGTCTTCGCGACGATTGCCGTGGGGATGGGGACGCTCTGGATCCTCCGGTTCGGATTCTGATCGTTGCCGCCTGTCCGCTGTCGCCCGTCCTGCCCAACGGTGTTCGCAGACCGTCGCCCCGCGAACCATCGCCCCGTGGGCGGTCGTCCGACGAACCACCGCACTGACGCCGAGTGAATTACAAACATTTCGCCTGCCGTTCAACCGAGACCAACGGGACGCCGCCTGAACTACTACATATTTAATTCCCGGCGGTGCGTCGAACCGTTATGACGTGGCGGGAGGCGGAGGGTGACTTCGAGGATCCGGTCCTCAGCGAGGACACGATAAGTCGGCTGTTCGAGGCCAGCGCCGAACGGAACGCCGCTGACGCCGCACAGCGGTACAAAGGCGGGGTGTACGATCGGTCGCTCGTCGCAAGCGACGTGCTTCCCGCCGCCCCCGACGGGGATTTTGTCGACCTGACGTACACCGAGATGCGGGAGCTGGTCAGGCATCTCGCAGCCGGGTTCCGGTCACTCGGGGTCGGTCCCGGCGACCGCATCGGGATCCTCTCGGACACCCGGATGGAGTGGGCCCAGACCGACTTCGCGCTTCTCGCGGCGGGTGCAGTCACCACAACGGTGTACACCTCCTCCTCGGAGTCGCAGGTTCGGTATCTCCTCTCCGATCCGGGCGCGACGGGCGTCGTCGTCGAGAACGCCGAGTTGCTCTCGCGCGTCCTCGCCGTGGAGGACGACCTCGATCTCTCGTTCGTTGCCGTGATCGACGACCTGCCCGACGGAAGCGGGATGGCCGGCGCGGTTCGCGACCGCGACGACGTCGTCTCGCTCGGTGCCGTCCACGACCGCGGCCGCGAGGCCTTCGACGCCGACGCCTACGACTCTTGGCTGGGCGCTCGCAACCCCGACGACCTCGCTTCGCTCATCTACACCTCGGGCACGACGGGGCAGCCGAAAGGGGTCGAACTCACGCACCGGAACTTCCGCGCGAACGTGAACCAGTGCTACCGGCGGTTCGGTCCCCGCCCGGATCGCCCGAAACCGGCCGTCTCGCCAGCGTCGACGACCCTGTCGTTTCTGCCGCTGGCGCACGTCTTCGAGCGCCTCGCAGGGCACTTTCTGATGTTCGCGGCCGGCGCGACCGTCGCGTACGCCGAGAGCCCAGACACCCTCCGCGAGGACTTCGGACTGGTGCGACCGACGGTCGGTACGAGCGTCCCACGGGTCTATGAGAAACTGTACGACGCCGTCCGGTCGCAGGCTTCCGAGTCGGCGATTTCGCGGCGGCTCTTCGCGTGGGCTGCCGACGTGGGGCAGGCGCACCGGACTGCCGACGACCCCGGCCCCGTTCTCTCGGCGAAGTATCGCCTCGCCGACCGACTGGTCTTTTCACAGGTTCGCGAGGCACTGGGCGGCCGCGTGGAGTTCCTCATCAGCGGCGGCGGCAGTCTCTCGGCGGAACTCTGCGGCCTGTATCACGCGATGGGCCTCCCAATTATGGAGGGATACGGACTCACGGAAACCGCCCCGGTCGTCTCGGTCAACCCGCCAGAAGCGCCGAAGATCGGGACCATCGGCCCGCCGCTCCCGGGCCTCGATATCGACCTCGACCAGGACATTGCCGGTGCCGCCGAAGAAGCGGCTCGTGGCGACGTCGGCGAACTGCTCGTCCGGGGGCCGAACGTGAGCGCGGGCTACTGGAACCGCCCGGACGAGACCGACGCGGCGTTCACCGACGACGGCTGGTTCCGGACGGGTGACATCGTCGAACGGCGCCCGGATGGCTATCTCGCGTTCCGCGAGCGAGCGAAACAACTGCTCGTTCTCTCGACGGGCAAGAACGTCGCGCCGGGACCGATCGAGAGCGCGTTCGCTGCAAGCCCCGTGGTCGAACAGTGCTTCGTCGTCGGCGACGGGCAAAAGTTCGTCTCGGCCCTCCTGGTCCCCGACTTCGAGGGGCTCAGCGAGTGGGCCGATCGAGCGGGCATCGACGTCCCGGACGCGCCCGACGCACTCGTCCGCGACGACCGCGTCCACGACCGGATCCAGCGGGAGGTCGACGAGGTCAACGAGAACTTCGAGTCGTACGAGCAGATCAAACGCTTCCGTCTCGTCGCCGAGGAGTTCTCCGAGGCGAACGACACGATGACGCCGACGATGAAAAAGAAGCGACGCACCATTCTGGAGCGATACGGGGACCAGATCGAGATGCTCTACGAAGACGCCTGAACTGTCGTCTACGACGGCTCCAGCCGACGTGTGAGAAGAAAAACCACGGTTGAACACATTTAGCGGCGAAAAACCCGCTCTTCGACAGATCGTCTGGGGGTACGTCCGTCCGGAATGTGTGGGTTTATACCGGATGCGGATGCACGTTCGGGATATGGAGGTGGCATAATGGCGGCCAGTAGCGGGGCGAACCTCATCCCCCTCGTCGCGGCGATCATCGGGATCGGGGTGATCTCGCAGATCCTCTCGGATCGCTATCGGGTTCCGAGCGTCGTCTTCCTCATCGCTGCCGGTATCCTCCTCGGACCGGAGGTACTGGGCATCATCGGCCCGAACTCGTTCGGGAACGCCCTGTCAGCCATCGTCGGCCTCTCGGTCGCGATTATCGTCTTCGAGGGGGCCTTTCACCTGCGGATCGAGAAACTTCGGGAAGCCCCGTCGGCGACGCTGAAACTCATCACCGTCGGTGCTGTGATCGCCTTCCTAGGGACGGCCATCGCAGTCCGGGTGCTGCTCAACGCGCAGTGGTCCGTGGCGTCCCTGATCGGTGCCCTGCTCGTCGCAACCGGACCGACGGTCATTACGCCGATCCTGGAGGTCGTCCCGGCCCGCGACCGCGTCGAGGCTGCACTCGAGACCGAGGGGATCGTCAACGACGTCACGGCGGCGATCCTCGCGGTCGTCATCTTCGAGGCGATCATCACCGGCATCACGGAACCGGCGGCGCTCCTGACGCTGTTCGCCGAACGCCTCGGCGTCGGGATCCTGGTCGGCGGCCTCGTCGCGGCCGCGCTCCTGTATGCACTCCGCTACGTCGAACTCTCTCCGGGGAACGCGCCGCAGAACGCCCGTCTGCTCGTTCTCGCCGGCGCGCTCGTCGCCTACGGGGCCGCCGACGCACTCGCTACTGAGGCGGGCATCGCCGCGGTTGCGACCGCGGGAATCCTGCTCGGCAACGCGGACATTCCCTACGAGGAGGAGATTTCGGCGTTCAAAGGCGACGTGACCCTGCTCGTCCTCTCGTTCGTCTTCATCGCACTCGCGGCGCTCCTACAGTTCGACATCCTACGGACGATCGGGCCTCGCGGGCTCCTCGTGGCCGGGGTCATCGCCCTCGTGCTCCGCCCGGGGCTCGTGTTCCTCTCGGCGTACGGAGACCGCTTCAGTACCGGCGAGAAGTGGTTTATGAGCCTCGTCGGTCCCCGCGGAATCATCCCGGCATCGGTCGCGACACTGTTCGCGATCGAACTCCGGAACGCCGGGCTCAATCAGGCGGCGAACACGCTCGTGGGGACGGTCTTTCTCGTCATCCTCGTCACGGTCGTTCTCGAAGGTGGTTTCGCCCGCCGAATAGCCGAATACCTCGACATCATTCCAATGCGCGTACTCATCATCGGAGGCGGCAAGGTAGGCCGAACGCTCGCCGAACGCCTCGAAGGCCGCGGAGAGAACGTAGTGCTCATCGAACAAGACCCTGAAACCGTCGAAGTCGCCCGGAACGACGGCTTCACCGTCCACAACGGTGACGGGACCGACACCGAGGTCCTCCGGTCGGCCGGCGCGGAGAACGCCCGGATCGTCGTCGGCTCGACCGGGGACGACGACGTGAATCTGCTGGTTTCACAACTCGCGAGTTCGAAGTTCGATCCCGAGACGATCCTCGCACGGGTGAACAACCCGGAGAACGCGGAGGCGTTCGAGGAACTCGGCGTCCGAACGATCTCGGCGACGGTGGCGACAGCGCAGGCGATGGACAACTACATCGAGCGCCCGTCGATGATGGACTGGATGAGCGAGATCGGACAGTCGGGGGACGTTCAGGAGATCGAGGTGACCTCCGAGGAACTCATCGGACGGACGATCGCCGACGTCGGCCCCGACCTGCCGTCGGACTGCCTGATCGCGCTGGTCCAGCGCGAGGGTATGACCCGCGTTCCCGACGCCGACTACACGCTCAAGCAGGGCGATCGCATCACGATCATCGGCGGACGTGACGGGGTACAAGAAGCGATCAATTTCGCCCACCCCGACAAGTAGCGTTCAATTTCGCCCGCCCCGAGAAGTAGCGCTCGATATCCTGCCGGTGCCTACCGCAGGAACTCCACCGCTTCGCCTTGCCCGAACCCGACGCAGAGCGTTGCGAGCCCGCGGTCGACGTCTTGGTCGCGCATCTCGTGAATCAACGTGACGGGCAGGCGCGCGCCGGACGCGCCGAGTGGGTGACCGATGGCGATTGCGCCGCCGTTAACGTTGTACCGTTCCTCGTCGATGCCGAGTTCGCGGCGTGCGTAGACGCACTGACTGGCGAACGCCTCGTTGAGTTCAATGAGGCCGTAGTCGTCGACATCGGTCCCGGCGCGTTCCAAGAGGGCTCTCGTCGCCGGAACGGGGCCGATGCCCATCACGGTCGGATCGACGCCGGCGACGGCGTTGGTGCCGACCTCCGCGAGGATCTCCAGACCGCGGTCCTCGGCGAACGACTGCGACGTGACGAGCGTCGCGGCCGCGCCGTCGGTCATCTGTGAGGCGTTGCCGGCGGTGACGGTCCCGTCGCCGGTGAACGCCGGCGGCAATTCCGACAGGGCGTCCATCGACGTGTCGGGGCGAATACCCTCATCCTCGGCCACGGGTTCGCCGTCGACCTCCAAGGAGACGATCTCGTCCTCGAACCGACCCGACTGGGTCGCCTCGGCCGCCCGCTGATGTGAGCGCACGGCGTACTCGTCTTGCGCTTCACGCGAGACGTCGTACTCCTCGGCGACCTTCTCCGCAGTCATCCCCATCTGGAGTCGTGGAACGTTGTACTTCTCGGCGAGTCCCTGATGGAGGTCTTGGTAGGCGTCGCCGTCCATCGGCACCCGCGACATCGACTCGACCCCGCCGGCGATGATACACTCGCGGTTGCCCGCAGCGATCGCGTTCGACGCGGAGACGATCGCCTCCATCGAGGAGGCGCACCAGCGGTTGATCGACGTCGCCGGGACGGACTCACCCAACTCGGACAGGAGCGCGATCACGCGAGCGACGTTGTTGTCCTGTTCGCCGCGCTGCTGGGCGACGCCCCACAGCAGGTCGTTGACGTCGTCGTCCGTCAGGCCGGTCTCGGCCAAGATGTGGTCGATGAGCGAGACCGAGAGGTCCTCGCTCCTGACGTCCTCGAAGACGCCGCCGGCCTTCCCGAACGGCGTCCGGTGCGCGGCGGTAATCACTGGGGTTGGCATACCCAGGCGTGCGGGGCCTGGTGATATAAAAGTCGCAGAACCAGCAGGTTAGCACACGGGGATCGGTGCCGGCGCTTTCGACGCGCTTATGCGGGTGAACCGGCAACGTCTTTGGGATGAGTAACCGGGCTCTCGAAGTTGTCGAGTTCCTCCTCACGGCACACCTCTACACTGAGGACCGCGATCTCGACGAGAACGATCTCCCGCCTCGATACCGACGCGTCTTCTGGAGCGAACCGGAAGACGACGACGACGAGGCGGAGTCCAGCGTCGTCGGTATCGAGCGACCACTCGTCGTCACCGAAAGCGTCGCACGCAAGGCCACTGGCGTCGAGCGTCCCTGGGATGCGATCTCCGACCTGCTCTTCACCCAGCAGGAGGACTTCTCCGGGCGGCTGTCGCTTACGCAACCGGAAATGGCGACCGAGTGGTACCTCGACCGTGCAGACCGCGAGCGACTGGAGACCAACCCGACGATTGCGGCCGCAGTCGAAGGGCGCGACGACGTCGACGTAACGCACGACGAAGCGCGAGAGCACACGCGCCCGATTCAGGCGGATCGAGTCTGGATCGACAGCCTGCTCGAGCAGTACTTCGACGAGGACGAAGACGGGGAGATGCTCGATCTCGTCCAGGTCCGAGCGCCCGAGGAGATCGAGATGACCCTCGACGACCTCGTGCTGACGACCGACCAGGAGGGCGAGATCCACAAGCTGATGCAAGCAATCGAACACCGCGAGTACCTCGCGGAGATCGGCCTCCGCGAGATCGGGAAGATCCTTTTTGTTGGGCCGCCAGGGACCGGCAAGACGACCGTGTCGCGGGCACTCGCCCACGAACTCGGGCTTCCGTTCGTCGAGGTCAAACTCTCGATGATCACGAGCCAGTACCTCGGTGAGACGGCCAAGAACGTCGAGAAGACCTTCGAGGTCGCAAAACGGCTCTCGCCGTGTATCCTCTTCATCGACGAGTTCGACTCCATCGCGAAGACGCGTCGTTCCGACGAGCACGCGGCGCTGAAGCGCGCAGTCAACACGCTGTTGAAGAGCATCGACGACATCTCGCTGATCCGCGACGAGGTGATCCTCATCGGGGCAACGAACCACCCCGACCAACTCGATTCCGCCGCCTGGCGGCGCTTCGACGAAATTGTTAATTTCCCGAAACCAGACACCCAGATGCGTGCGGACATCCTCCGAATCATCACCAACCGGATGGACATCACCGAGTTCGACCCCGAGGCGGTGGCCGAACTCACCGAGGGACTCACCGGCTCCGACCTCCGGATGGTGTTCCGGGAGGCCGTTCTGGAGGCGCTGACCGAAGAGCGGACGACGCTCACCCAGCAGGACATCGTCGAAGCCGTCGAGGACTTCGAGGAGCGGGACAACCTCAAGAACATGAATATGATGTCCGACGGCGACCAGTTGGTCGCCGGCGACGGCGGCGACGGCCACTCGCACGACCACTCCCACGATCACTGACGGGGCCTCGCTGGCTCCGCCGTCTGACGGGTCGGTTGAGGCGAGCGAGACGTCGCCTACGGCTCTTTGGGGGTCAGCACTTCCAGTCCGAACGTTCCCACGGCGAACAGCCGACCGGCTGCGACCACCGGCGACGCGTACGGGGTCGCGGTCGAGGACTCGGCCTCCCACCGCAGTCGGTCGGGCGCGAACAGCCCATCGGCGGCTCGCCGGAATGCGCGGACGCCGCTCCCCGCGACGATGACGGTATCGTCTGTCGCGACTGGCGCGGCCGTCCCCTCGCTCGGTATGTGGGCCTGCCAGGTCGTCTCGCCTGACGTGGCGTCGAGTTCGTGGACGTCGCTCGCGTTCACGTAGATGTCGTCACCGGCGAGGGCGGCGGCGGCACGACTGTGGAGGTCGCGCCGCCAGCGCTCCTCACCCGCGTGATCGACCGCGACGACCTCCTGGTGCGCCGTCTGGACGACGCCGCGTCCGTCAGCGACTGCCGCGGCGTACGGCGTATCGACGGAGACACGCCAGCGATCATCCCCGCTCTCGCGGTCGAGTTTTACCAGCGCGTCCCGGTCGGGAACGTAGACCGCGTCGTCGGTCACCGTCGGCGGAATCTGCGTCGCCGTCGAATCGCCGAGATTGTACTCGTCGTAGACGAGCGGGTCGAGCGAACGTCGCCAGCGCTCCGTTCCGTCCGGACCGAACCTGACACACGTCGTCGCGCTCCGGGCGTAGACGTCGCCGTCGACGACGCTCACACCGTACGTCGCCTCGTCGCCGACGCGATACGTGGCGAGGCGCTCGCCGTCGGTAATCGCGAACGCAGCCACTGATGCGGGCTCCGGATCGACGTCAGTCGAGCCCGCGCCACGCATCGGAACGTACAGTCGCCCACGGTCGGGATCGAGCGCGGGGATGCCGAACGCTTCGCCGTCGAGACGCTCCGTCCAGATCTCGACCCCGTCGAGGCCGCTCGCGGTCACCCGCTTCTCGGCGGCAAAGTACACGACATCGTCGTGAACGGCCGGCGGCGCGTACGCCCAGCCGGTTGGAACCATCCGACTCACATCAGCGGGTTTCGGCGCGCCGGCGGCGACGCGGTTCCGGTTCTCCGGGCCGTTTCCGTACGAGTGCCAATCGCCATCGTGGAACGCTGCGGTATCGGTGTTCCCGAGCGAACCGCAGCCGGCGAGACCGGCGGTCGCGCCGACCACGATACCGGAGAGGACCCGTCGACGAACAGCACCCCACTGTGGTTGCTCGTCGCCATCGGAGGGAGGAGGTGCGGGAGACACGACTCCGTCGTTTCTGGAGGACTGGCAAGTGCTTTTCCAACAGGCGACGACAAGCGGTCGATCCGCGCGGCGGAGAGCCAACAATATATCACCTGTCGGATCCAACCCCTGACGATGCGGGTCACGCTTCTCGGAACGGGCGACACGACGGGCACACCGACGGCCGGTTGTGACTGCGACACCTGCGCCGAAGCGCACCGGCGGGGTATCGAACGCACGCGCTTTTCGGTTCACGTCGAGAACGAGCGCACCGGCGACTCGCTGCTCGTCGATTTCAGCCCCGACTTCCGCCACCAGTTCCTGACGCGCGAGGTCCCGTTGCCCGACGCCGGAATCGTCACCCACATTCATTTCGACCACCTCGACGGTCTCGGCAACGCCTTTCGTCTGTTCGACGACCTCCCGATCTACGCCGCCGACGAGACCGACCCCGTGACTGACGAGAGCGTCGCCGAGACCGTGGGTCGGAAGTACGACTACCTCGATCGGGTCGGCGTCCACCCGCAACCCCCGCTCGAACCCTTCGAGATCTGTGGCCTGCAAGCGACGCTCGTTCCCGTCGAGCATCCGCCGTTGATCTGCTACGGGCTTGCGATCGAGGACCCCGAGACCGGCGCGAAACTCTCGCTCTCCGGAGACACCAATTACGCCGTCCCCGACCCGTCGCGAGCAGCCCTGCGGGACCCCGACCTGTTTCTCGCTGACGGTATCGTCCCGGCGTCGCTCTGTGCGAAGCACCCGCTCGGCGGCGACCACCACGACGACGACGGCGTGCCCCGAACGTTCGGTTCGAAGCATATGACCCGCGAGGGCGCGCTCAGTCTCGCTGACGAACTGGACGCGTCGCAGACGCGGATTGTCCACACCGCGCACTTCTACCCTGTCGACGAGGCCTTCGAGGAACCGCTGGCGGTCGACGGGGAGGTCTACGAACTGTGAGTACAGAGTTCTGGAACCGCTGATTCGCAGGTGACGGCCAGAAGTATTGAGGATTTTATAGAATCACCATCGGTAGAACGGATTCTGTTGATACGACCTGCAGCACGCATCGTTGTCTATGCCCGCGTCTCTCGATCCGGATTTCGGTCCACTGCGACACGCCGCGAGTCCGGGGAGCGCCCTGGGACTCGTGTACGGTAGCTACCGAACGGCGAGAACCGGGCTTCCGAACCGCCGCCACTGGCGAATCGGTCAGTGGACGGTTGCCGGTGGGGATGGCTTTCTGTCGATCAACGTCGGTCTGATGCTCGCGGTCCCGCCGGCGTCCGACTTCGTCGAACGCAGTTGAGCGCGCTGGGCCGTCGCTATCGGGTCGGGAGTCGGGTTCATCGTCGGGTGGTTCGAGAATCTCTGCCGAAACGCCGCGGAACACGGCGGAACGGATGTGACTGTCCGGGTCGACTCACTCGACAGTGTTCCCGGGCTCTACGTCGCCGGCGACGGTCCGGGGATCCCCGAGGCTGACCGCGAGCGTCTCTTCGAGACGGGGACACGACTCAGGATCGGGGAGTGGCTTCGGCCTCGCAATCGTCAAGCAGATCGCTACGGCGGACGGGTGGCGATTCTGACTTAGCGAGAGCGAATACGAACGCGGTGGCGCGTGCTTCGAGTTCCGTGACGTCACTGTCGAAGCCTGAGACGACGATTCGCCGCGAACCGACCGCGAGAAGGGAAATCCGAATTCCGGTGGCGCCGGAATGGGTGAACCGCGTCACCCGAGTACGTACTTCGCGATGCGGTTGTCCGCGAAGTCCATCTCCTCGATGACGGAGTCGAGCCCGAGGACCCGACCCGCACCGAAGATGCCGAGCGTCACGAAGAGCAGCAGACCCATCAGGTCACCGTTGACCAGGCCGTGGCTCCACGCGGCGTTTCCGAGGTAGAAGAACACCATCAGGAAGGCCCCGAAGAAGCTCGCCAGTCTGACGAGCGCGCCGACCACGAGGCCAAGCCCGATGAGCGTCTCCCCCAGCGGGATCATAACGTTCGCGAACTCGAGCATCCAGGGAGTCTGACCCGCCCAGACGAAGAACCCGGTGATCGGGCTCCCGCCAGTGGCGTTGACCAGCCACCCTTGTGCGCTGAACGGCTCCGCAGCGAGGTACTTGGTCACGCCCGCGTGGAGGAACCAGTACCCGGTCACCACGCGAAGCACAGCCACCCAGTAGCCTGCAAGCGTCCCCTGCAGGTCGAATTCGACCACGTTCGAGACCGTCGTTTTTGTGGAAGTTGCCATCGTCGGTCACCTCACATTCGTATATGCGAACGCGGGATAAGTATAAACGCAGGCTGATTTTCAACAACTTAGAAACGGCTTATTCGGTCTCGAGCGGTGTTTCTGGACGTTCTCAAATCACTGGAATCGGTCGAGCCCGGACTGCTGTCGCCTGAAACCCGCTGGATCCCGTCGCCACGCTGTCCGCGACGCCCGGAGTGTATCGACATCGACGTCAGGCGGCGACGCGGACTCGCGAGCGTCGCAGTCGGCACCGCAGGCCCGCCCCGGATCGACGACTCGCTCGAAGTAGGTACACCGGGGGCGGCCGTCGGGCGTTGCCGTCGCGTGCGCACACGACGGGAAGTCGTACGTCCGCCAACCCTTGCCGTATGCGCGCTCGGCGATTCGCCGCCGTGCCGCCGCCTTCGCCGCTCGACCGACGATTGCGACCTCCGTTTCGAGGGGGTGGCGCTCGACGAGTTCGACGCCCGGATCGTCGGTCGGGAGCGCTGTCGGCTCTCGGATCACCGCTCGTTTGTCCGTCTCGGGCTGGAAGCGCCAGACGCCGACTTCCTCGGGGATCCTGTTCAGGTGCGCGCGAGTGACGTGACTCTCGGTCGCGAGGATCACGTGATCGAAGAGGCCGAGTGACACGTCCGTCCGGAGTTGGCGTTCCAGTGCTCCCGGCGAGCCCAGATCGGGCTTGTTTTCGATCCCAACGAGTCGGTCGAACCACGCGTCGGGATAGCGCGTCGTCTGCCTGAGATACGCCCGGCCGCTCCGACGCTCGCTTGCGAAGAAGCCGATGTCGACGGCTCGTTCGACGAGCGTTTCGTTCAGCCCAGGCGTCTCGCGGATCGCTCGCCGCCGCGCTACGGCCTCGCCGACGCCGACGTCGCTCTCGATAGCACGGACGGGGATCGCACGGTCAGTGATCGCCGCTCTGTCGTCGAACGCCGCGCCCATCTCGACACCGACGATGTCGACGATGCGCCGACCGGTTCGGTCGACGGCCCCGCCGAGTTGTCGTCCGACGATCCAGTCGGTCGTCGACTCGAGTTGCGCGCAGAGACCGAGTTCGAAGGCGAACTCCCGTGTGCCACCGGTGTCGCTCACAGTGGCTCGTAGGGGTGCGCGGACAAAAAGCGTGACCTGTCACCGCTCGTCGCTCTGCGGGGTTGCCTCAGTGGCTGTCCAGCGGTCTATCGCCGTCGACGATGCGCGGTCGTCGGCGTCAGAAGTGACCCGGATCCTCGGTTCCGTACTGGAGTTCGCCGCCGCGACCGCCCTCGACAGTGCTGCTGCCGTGGTCACCGGCGCTGGGGACCTTCACTCGAACGTCTTCGACCTCCTCGAAGTCCATAATGAGGTCGGCTTTGATGTTGTCTGCGGTGATGTTCGAGATGCCACACCCGGCGCAGGCCCCGCCCAGTTCGACCACGACCTCGCCCGTGTCGGGGTCGGCTTTCCGGACGACGCTCTCGCCGCCGTGCATCTGGATGATCGGCATCTGACCGACCATCCAGGTCTCGATTCGATGGCGAAGGGAGTCCTCGGAGTCGCTCATTGTCATTAGTTCGCGTTCGAGCCATTGGTACCTTGCGGTTGTACTCACCCCCGGACGCGGTCAAGAAAAGTGTATCACGGTCTTCCCTGGTGAACGTTTCGGCTCTGCGCGCTTCTCGCGGCCCCCGCGGTGGCCGCGCTGTATGCTTACAACCGAGTCCGGTCGCCCGTCCCGCCGGTCATCGCGCTCGCGAGTGCCCCCTTCACGACGACGTCGTCGCCGAGCGTCGTCAGCCTGATCTCCGGGACGTTCGTCATCACCATCTCGTCCATCCGCTCGCGGATCGGCTCTAACACCCGCGTGGAGTTGTTGAGTGCGACCGCGCCGCCGACGTAGATGACGATCGGCGCGAAGGAGTGGACGATGTTGGCGACACCCATCGCGTTCCAGTGGCCGATCCGGCTGACCACGTGTGCCGCGAACGCGTCGTCGGTCGCGTGCTCGAACACGTCGACCGCCGAGAAGTCGGGATCCCCGATCGGTAGCACCGTTTCGGCGCTTTCGACCTCGGCGAGATACTCGGCGTAGTTCGGAATGTTGTTGCCGGAGCAGTATCCCTCCCAGTGTCCGTCGTGGCCGCAGCCGCAGGTGATCTTCCCCTCCGGATCGAGCGTCAGGTGGCCGACCTCGCCCGCGTTGCCGTCCCACCCGGCGAGGACGTTGCCGTCGACGCAGACACCCGCGCCGATCCCCGAGGAAATCGTGAGGTACACCATATCGTCGGGGTTGCGCTCGGAGTGGAATCGTTCGCCGATCACGCCCGCGACGGTGTCGTTGTGGAGAAAGACGCGGTCCGTGTCCAGAAGCACCGAGAGGGGGCCCGTGAGCGGGATCCGGTCGATCGTGTCCGGGAGGTTCGCCGGGTCCTCGACCGTCCCTTCGGCCAGATCCAGTGGGCCGATCGCCCCGATGCCGGCCGCGTTTGCCCGTTCGGGGTCGATCCCGGCCGCGGCGCACGCTTCACGGACCACACCGAGGACCGCTTCGGTAACGGCAATTCCGGTGGGCCCCTGGGGGGTGCCGTCGTCTGCAGAGCCGATAACCGTCCCGTCGCCGTCGGCGACGACCGACCGGATGTTCGTCGCCCCGAGATCGACGCCCACGTAGTAGGCCATCGTGTCGATACGCGTAGTGGCGACACTTAATTAAGCGGGTTCTCGGCCGCTGTGGCCGTCGCTTTCGAGCGCCGATCGGACGCCATTCTCGGATCGTGAAACGCCTGCAACAGCTGCTGTAACGCACTCCTCTGACCGGCTACGAACCTGGGTCGAGTTGTCGTCATTCGGGGGCTAACGAATCGTTTTTGACGTCCGTATCCGACAGTTTCAGTAGTCGGGCGCGTCATCTTCGACGGCGCGCTTCATCGAGTCCCGCCGGGACTTCGCGTCCCGACCGGTGGCCTCCAGCAGGAAATCGTTCTTCGCATCGACGGCGTCGCCCGCGGCCTCGAGGTCGTCGGGACCGAGTTCCGTGGGATCGCGCTCTTCGAACTCGACGCCGAGACGGTCCTTCTTGCCGCTGTATGAGACCGTGCCAGCGACGATGCGCTGAAACACGGGATTGTCCGGTTCCTCGACGACGTAGAGGTCGCTGTCTTTGTACTCCACCGTGTCCGTGATCGAACCGAAGTACGCCTCGACGGTCGCCTCCATATCCGGGATGCGTTCCTCGAGGGTCTCCCCACGACGCATCTTGTACTCCTTCATAAGCCGTGATTCGCTAGCAGATGGTTTACTTGTTTCGTCACCGTTCGACGACCCGCGCTACCGCTCGCGCTCGGCGATATACCCCTGCTTGCACTCGGGGCAGATGTCGCCGGCCCGCATCGAGGACGCACCGGCGAGCCGCGCGTGGCCGCAGTTCGGGCAGTAAAACTCCACGCGGTCGTCGGGGACGTCGGACTCCAGCGTCGTCGACTCATTAGCACGCTTGAAGCCTTGACCGGAGTCGGTTTCCTGGGCGGCCGTTGGGTCCTCTTTCCGGTCTGGACGCGACTGCGGTGATCCCGAACGCTCGGCCTCGGCCGCGATTCCGTCGATGGACTCCTCGTGGTCGGCCCCGGCGTGCCCGTTCACTTCGGGCGTCAGTCCACCACCGCCGAGTTCGACGTCGGTGTCGTCGGTCGTCGCGTCGAAGCCCTCGTCGTCGCCGTCGTGGTCCGGCCACCCGGACGACCCCGCATCGCGCCCGTGCCACTCGCCGCGCTCCCGACCGGCGGTCATCTCGGTCGCGCCGGGGCCGCTCCCATCCTCGGCGTCGATAATCTCGGCGTCGTTCGTCACTTCCTCGTCCGCGTCCTCGGACGGCGTTGCGTCCTCTTCGGCGGCCGCGGACTCCGCTGCGGCCTGGGTGGGATCGGCGTCGGTCTCCTCGGGCCACTGCGTCTCGTCTCGTTTGCCCGCCTCGCCGTCGAGAATGACCGCGTCGTCGGCGTCGGGATCGGTCTCGACGCCCTCCCAGTTGTCGCTGCCCGTCTCCCAGCCGTCGTCGGCCTCCGCCTCGTCGATCGCCTGGACCGTCTCGGTCGCATCGGCAATCGCCTCACCGTCGGCACTCGCGGCCGTGGAAGGCGACTCCGCGCCGGGATCGGCTTCAGTTTCGGTCGTTGCCGCCGGATCGGCTTCCGCATCTGACGGTGCGTCGGCCGCTTCGCCCGCGCTGCGGTCTTCACCCGGCCGCGACGCCGTTTCTCCGGCGGCCGCCGCGGCCGATTCGTCGCCCTCGGCGCTCGCGGGACCGGCACTCCCGCCCGCCTGTGCTGCGGACTCGTCGAGGCCGACCTCCGCGGGCGACCGGATCGTTGTCACTTCCTTGTTCTGACTGACGACCTGCTCGTCGCCGCAGCGCACACACGTCTGCACTTCCCGGATCGTGACGACCACCTCGTCGCCACGTTCCTCCCTATTTCGCTCAACCTCGGGGTTTTCATACGTATGCCCGAGAAGACGGCACTTGAGTCCCATTATCCGTGTTTCCGGCAGTCAGCGTCAAAAGTGTACCTCCTGCGTCTGACGGACGGCAGACGGAAGGACGCGGGGGGTCCTCCCGCCCGATTCGGCGGTAAGCGTATACCGTATGCGAGCGAACGGTAGGTTATGAGAGCGCGGCGCGAGTTCCGAGACCGGTCTGACATCGAAGTAGCGGTTCTCGACGCTCTCGTTGACCGTGCGGAGGAGGGAATGACCGTCTTCGAGGTGCGCGCGGCGGTCGACTCCGACATTGACGAGATCGAGGAGGCCCTCGCGGCGCTGAAGCGGGACGAACTCATCTCCGTGGAGAACGGAGACGACGACCGTGTCGTGATTCTCGTCGCCGACCGCGTGGTCCCGGACCCCGAGGCGGATCGGCCAGAGGAACAGAGCATTATGGAGGCGCTTCGCAACAAATTCGGTCTCTGACAACAAACAGTCTCGCCTCGTACCGGTGGTCGCCGTGAACGTGGGCGGCGATCACTGGCAAACAGTGAGACTACAGTCGCGTTTGCAAGCCTTCGCCCACTCGATCGCACGACTGCGTGCGATCGGGTGTGCAATCAGTTACAAACGCTACTATAGCCATTGTGAGGGGTCGCCGGTGGCACCGTCGACCAGACGCACTCGGGCGGTACGTGACGCTGCGGTTTTCCCTCCCCGTCCCCCATACGTAGACGATGACCGTCGTCACTGAGCAACACGAGGCACACGGCGCGACGTTCGAGGAGCGCGACGGCCGGCGACTCGTCCGCGATTACGGCCGTCCCGCGCGGACCCACGGGGCCGTCCGCAAGGGCGCGGGCGTGATCGAGATGGGGTACGGTGTCGTCGTCGTCGAGGGCGACGACCGACTGGACTTCGTCGACGACACGGTCTCGAACCGCGTCCCGCAGGAAGACGGTGCGGGCGTCTACGCACTTCTCTTGGATCCACAGGGCCGCATCGAGACGGATATGTACGTCTACAACGCGGGCGAGCGACTCCTCTGTTTCACGCCGCCGACGCGGGCCGGGCCACTCGCCGACGACTGGTCCGAGAAGATCTTCATTCAGGACGTCACGATCCGCGAGGCGTCTACAGATTTCGCCATCTTCGGTGTTCACGGCCCGAAATCGACCGAGAAGGTGGCGAGCGTTCTCACCGGGGCGGCCGCGCCGGAGCCGCCGCTTTCCTTCGTCAGGGGATCGATGGGCGATCAGGGCGTCACCGTGATCGCGGCCGATGGGCCCACGGGGGAGGAGGGCTACGAGGTCGTCTGCGCCGCCGACGCCGCCGAACGCGTCTTCGAGACGCTCTTGACGCGCGGTATGAACGCCGTTCCGTTCGGCTACCAGACCTGGGAGGCGCTCACAACGGAAGCCGGGACGCCGCTTTTCGACACCGAACTCGCGGAGCAGATCCCAAACGTGCTCGGACTGGCGAACGCGGTCGACTTCGAGAAGGGTTGCTTCGTGGGACAGGAGGTCGTCTCGAAGGTCGAAAATCGCGGCCGGCCGAGCAGTCGCCTCGTCGGCCTCGAACTCGACGGCGACGCGCTCCCTGCGAACGGCGCAGACGTCGAACGCGACGGCGACATCGTCGGCCAGGTGACCCGCGCCATAGAGAGCCCGTCGCTCGACCGCCCGATCGCCCTCGCGCTCGTCGATTTCAACACTGATCTCGAGGGCGGGGCGTCGCTGTCGGTCGCAACGGCGGCCGGGCGCTCCGCTGCAACCCACACACCGCTGCCGTTCGTCGAGGGAACCGCCCGATCGGCGCGTCTCCCAACGTATTCGGACCTCTAAGACGGACTCGCTACGTCTCTTACGCCCGCAGAACAACATAACCCAGTCAACACGTCGGTGGAAACAATAAATACCCTCGCGCTCTCGAAACCGAGCGTGAAGTGCTACCTCCGACGGCCGGTCGATACCGTCGCCTCTCTCGGTGTCGGGAACGGCGGTTGCACGGGCACTGACCGTCGACGATGAACCGGGGTACACAGCGGCGAGTTCGCTCGTCCGTCGAGCCGCACTCGCCTCGCAGACTGACTCACCGGTCGTCGATCGCCTCGACGGAGCCGAGCGATCCACCGTCGCAAAAGCCCCTCGCAAACCACAACAACCTCATACTCGGCGGTGACTGATGCACGCACACACTCAGACGACAGGCGTGCTCGTCGCCGTCGCCGACGCCGGAAACCGGCGCGTTCTTGTCAAGTGGGTCCGAAAGACTCCCGCGTATCACCTCGTGGACCGTCGCGACGCCGACGACGGTCGGCCGCTCCCAGCGTTCGACGTCTGTCTCGCCGACGGTCCCGGTCTGCTGGGGATCGAGGCCGAACTCCGATCGGCAACCCGACGCGACGGCTCGTTCCTGCCCTGTCTGTTTGTCGAGAGCCAGACAGGTGCCTTCGAGCGGCTTCACGAGGACGCGCGCGCACTGGTCGACGACATCGTCACGACCCCGGTCGATCCGGAGCGACTCCGGTTCCGAATCGATACGCTCTCTCGACGCCGGCAACTCTCCGAGGAACTCCGACAAGCCGAACGACGGTATCGCCGACTCTTCGAGTTGGCCCCGAGTCCGAAACTGCTGGTCGAAGACGGCGTGATTGTGGCGCTTAACTCCGCCGCAGAGGAACTCTTGAACGTCGACGCTGCGGCGGCTCGCGACCGCGACCTCGTCTCGTTCGTCGCTGACTCCGACTGTCAGATCGTCGAGCGCCTGCTCACCGATGCCCCCGCGGAGGTCGACGCCAGCGGACCGCGGTTCTGGACTGTCGAGTTCGACGCGTCCGAGGCCGCGGCCATCTGCGAGTGTGCGGCGGTGCAGACGGGCGAGGGCGAAGAACGGTTGGTCGTCGCACAGGACGTAACAGAGCGGATCGACCGCGAACAGCGCCTCGAACTCTACCGACGCGCGATGGACGAGGCGTCCGTCGGCATCAGTATCACCGACCCGAGCCTCCCGGACAATCCGCTGATCTACGTCAACGATCAGTTCACCGAGATCACCGGCTACGACGCCAGAGACGTTATCGGCCGCAACTGTCGGTTCCTCCAGGGGGAGGGCACCGACGACGAGACCATCCGCCACATCCGCCGTGGACTCGACGCGGAACGCCCGACCTCTGTGACCATACTGAACTACCGAAAGGACGGCGAGCCGTTCCACAACGCGCTCGAGGTGACGCCCGTCCGGAACGCAGCGGGCGAGGTGACGAACTATCTGGGCTTCCAGCGAGACGTCACCGAGTCAGTCAGGCAGCAACAGCGTCTGTCCGTGCTCGACCGAGTGCTCCGACACAACGTCCGCAACCGGATGAACGTCGTCACCGGCTACGCCGCGCAACTCACCCAACACGAGGACGAATCGGTCCGTAACGTCGCAGAACGGATCGCACGCGCCGGCGAGGACCTCCTCCAGCAGAGCGAGACCGCCCGAAATTTCCGGCAGATCATCGATTCGACGTCGCAGGCCCTGGGAAGCCGGGACCTCGTCGACGTCGCAACCGAGGCCATCGAGGAGATATCCAGCGCGTATGACGACGTCGAGATCCGGACCGAGTTCCCCGACACCGCACCCGTCCACGCCGACGAGAGCATCAAACTCGGGATCGTGGAACTCGTCGAGAACGCGGCCGAACACGGTACTCCGCCGGTTACGATCACCATCACCGCCGACGAGGGCTGGACGTCGCTCTCGGTCACCGACGAGGGACCGGGGATTCCGATCGAAGAGCGAAACGTCTTCCGCGCGGACGAAGAGCGCCCCACAGAGCACAGCGGCGGCGTCGGCCTGTGGCTCGTCCGCTGGACGACCGAACGCGTCGGCGGTCGCGTGCTGTACGACGACGCCAACCCTGCGACGGTCACGCTGCAGTTCCGCCCGACTGACGCCGACGATGGCGCGACTGCCTTCGATTACGACGCCCCCTCCGGGTCAGAACCGGGCTGAGCGCGAACGCAATCGAACCGCAGTGCTGCTGTCTCTCACAATCCCAGTACCTTTCGCAGGTGATCGCGCGAGAAGAACGAACTGGGGCGGTCCATATGGACGCCGATCTCGCCGGAGAGCGCTCGGAGTCCGACTTGCTGGACCGGTCCCGGAAGCGAGTACGCCCGCCGGAGCCAGTGGCCGAGGGCGATCTCCCGCGACAGTGCCGACCGCCACGCCGACTCGTAATCGCGCAGCGTCGCTGGGTCCGCCGGATCGATCGTGTCGGCCGCGCTGTCGGCGGCGGTCATCCCGTAGAGGATCCCGCCGCCGGTGAACGGCTTCGTCTGTGCGGCGGCATCTCCGATCAGGAAGACCCGGCGGCTGTGGACGCGCTCCGGTGGACCGATCGGAATCGCGCCCGAACAGAAGTGCTCGGTCTCGACGGCGTAGTCCTCGGTCAGCCGACCGAACAGTTCGTTGACCGACCGGCCGGGCGGGGCGGCGAGGCCGTACTCGACGCCGGCGTCACCGCGAGGGATCCGCCAGGCGAAGAACCGCGGTGCAGTCAGGTGCACGTCGACGAAGTCGCCGTCGTCGGCTTCGGAATCGAACGCAAGGACGCCGTGGAGGAGTTCCTCGGGTTCCGGCAGGTCGCACTGTTTTCGGACCCGCGAGGTCGGGCCGTCGCATCCGGCGACCATCTGGGCGCGGACGGTTTCGGTCCCCCCGTCGTGGGAGACCGTGAGCGCCACTCCGTCGTGTCGTTCGTCGACGTCCACGACGGTGTGGTGTTCGCGAACGTCCGCGCCGGCCTCACGCGCGAGTTCTGCGAGCGTCCGATCCAGTCCGACGCGGTCGATCACGTTCGAGATCTCCTCGCGCTTGTAGAAGGGATACGTCGCGGAGTCGGGTCCGCCGACGTGGAAACGCGCGCCGTACACGCGGTTCTGGAAGAGGTCGGCTTTCGCTGTCTCGGGGACGTACCCCCAGATATCCGTGCTGACGTGTCCAGAACACGCGAGCGGCGTTCCGACGGTCCCCTGCTCGAAGGCGACGACGTCGTATCCGGACTCGGCCGCGCGCCGGGCGAAGCGCGCACCCGCGGGACCGACGCCGACGACCGCGAAGTCGTACATCAACGCTTTCTATCGGTCCCGCCGGCAAATACTTTCTTCGTCGGCCGTCCTCACGCGCTGTGACGCTGGCTCACACGATTGCGAGTCCGCGGCTCGTCTGGTCCCGAAACGATTCCGGCCACGCTACGTCGACACGGGTGAACGAGCCGCCACCGTCGACGGTCCGGAAGAGCCCCCGATCGGTGAGCGCGAACAGTTCGCCGGCCTCGGTGCCGCTGGCGAGCGTCGCCCGGAGGACGCCCTCGCCCGTCGGGACGTCGACGTCGGTGAGGCGTGTCCACGCCGACGCGTCGCTTCCCGTGTCGGTTCGGCGGTATAGATACGACGCCGCGGACGCAGACCGGTGTGCTCGACGGGCACTTGCCGCCGCAGAGAGGAGGACTCGGTCCGGATCGCCGGGATCGACTGCGACGCTCCAGCAGTAGCGGTGACGCAGTCCGTCTTGTGGAAACGACCACGTCTCGCCGGCGTCGTGACTCTCGGCGTATCCGTCGCCTGCTGCCGCCCGGACTGTGCCGGGTTCATCGGAGTGGATCGCCATCTCGTGGGTGTCGCGGCGGGTGGACGGCGATCGCTTCTCCCACGTGTCGCCGGCGTCGTGAGTCTGAAGCAGCGCGCCGGCCTCGACGGCGACGTAGAGGTGGTCGGGATCCCCCGGATCGACCTCGATCCAGCGGACGTGGTGGGTGTCCGGGCGGGGCGGGAACGCCCAGGCTGACGCCGACGGCAGGTCGGTCAGCCCCGGCAACTCCGACCAGGTGTCGCCGCCGTCCTCGGAGCGAAAGACGGCACTCGGTTCCGTCCCGGCGTAGACCACGTCCGGATCGTGCGGCGAGACGGTCACACTCGTCACCGACTCCGGGAGCGTCGCCTCCCCGACTCGCTCCCACGTGCCGCCGCCGTCTGTCGACCGGTGCAGTCCGGCGTCGAACGTTCCGCAGAACGCTCGCTCCCGCGCGTCGCTCGTGGCGTCGAGGCACTCGATGCTGTGCTCGGTCAGCGACAGCGTTCCCGCTGGCCGGAGGCCGGTGTCCGGTTCCGCGACGTTGTGGACGACGAGCACGCTGGCCCGGGAGGCGGCGTAACAGATGGCCATACCCTCCGTAAGCGCTTCTGTCACTTGGCCGTGCGGGACGCTCGTTGACTGACACACCGGACGTTGACACGTGCTGACCGACGCAGTGGACACTGGCACTCGTGGCGAACTGTCGGCACCTCCGCCCTGTTTCCCGCGCCGACGTGCCGAGCGACCCCTGCCGACGCGGGACGACTGCTACGTCACGGGGGTTCTGGTCTCGGCTTCGTATATATCATCGCGGTCCGCTTAGTCGTCGTTGGCCGGCTTAGTGGGTGTACGTCGATCCGCACGTGGCCCCTCGGCATCGACGTCCGGGAGCAGGTCTCGGAGATACCGACCGGTATGAGACGCCTCGACAGTGGCGACCGACTCGGGCGTTCCGTTCGCGACGATCTCACCACCGCCCTCGCCGCCCTCTGGTCCGAGGTCGATGATGTTGTCCGCGTTCTTCACCAGATCGAGTTCGTGCTCGACCACGACGACGGTGTTGCCGTTGTCGGTGAGTCGCTGGAGCACCTCGATCAGTTTACGTTCGTCTTCCTTGTGGAGGCCAGTCGTCGGTTCGTCGAGGAGATAGAGGGTATCGCCAGTCTGTCTCTTGCCGAGTTCCTCGGCGAGTTTCACGCGCTGGGCCTCGCCGCCCGAGAGGGTCGTCGACGGCTGGCCGAGCGTCATATAGCCGAGACCCACGTCTTCGAGCAACTTGAGTCGCCGCCGGAGTTGCGAGTTGGCCTCGAAGAACGACAGCGCCTCCGAGACCTCCATATCGAGTACGTCGGCGATGGTCTTGCCCTTGTACTCGACGTCGAGCGTCTCGTCATTGTACCGGGCGCCGTTACACTCCTCGCAGGGAACGTAGACATCCGAGAGGAAGTTCATCTCGATCTTCACCGTTCCCTGCCCGCCGCAGGCCTCACACCGCCCGCCCTTGACATTGAACGAGAAGCGCCCTTTCTCGTAGCCGCGCTGTTTCGCGAGTTTCGTCTCCGCGAAGAGGTCGCGGATGTAGTCGAAGACGTCGGTGTAGGTCGCGGGGTTCGAGCGCGGGGTCCGCCCGATCGGCGACTGATCGATCAGCCGCACGGTCTCGATCTCGTCGATCCCCTCGATCGCGTCGTGGTCGCCGGGATCCACCGAGGTGTTGTCGTTCATCTCCCGTGCCAGCCCCTTGTAGAGGATCTCGTGCATCAGCGTCGACTTCCCCGAACCGGAGACGCCCGTGATGGCGGTGAACTGCCCGATCGGGATCGCGACGTCGAGGTCTTTGAGATTGTGCTGGCGCGCGCCGCGGATCTGGAGGGCGGTGTCGCTGTCGCGGCGCTCGTCGGGGACCGGAATCGTCCGTCGTCCCGACAGATAGTCGCCCGTGACCGACCTGTCGGCGTCGCAGACGTCATCGAAGTCGCCCTGGACGACGATCTCGCCGCCGCGCTTCCCCGGACCGGGGCCCATATCGATAATGTTGTCCGCGCGCCGCATCGTCTCCTCGTCGTGTTCGACGACTAGAAGCGTGTTGCCGAGGTCACGGAGCCCCTCCAGCGTGTCGAGCAGACGGTCGTTGTCGCGCTGGTGGAGCCCGATCGAGGGTTCGTCGAGGACGTACAGCACCCCGACGAGTCCTGAGCCGACCTGCGTGGCCAGCCGAATCCGCTGACTCTCGCCGCCGGAGAGCGTCGCGGCCTCGCGGTCGAGCGTGAGATATTCGAGCCCCACCTCCTCCATAAATCCGAGTCGTGCACGGATCTCCTTGAGGATCTCTTCGGCGATCGTCTTGTCCCGTTCTGAGAGTTCCGACTCGAGTCCCTCGAAGTGTGCCAGCGCGTCGCCGATGCTCATCTGATTGACTTCGGTGATCGAGGTCCCGGCGACGAGGACGTGCCGGGACTGTTCCTTCAGGCGCGTCCCCTCACAGACCGGACAGGTGGTGACGGCCATATAGTCCTCGATGTGCTCGCGCGTCGAATCCGAGTCGGTCTCGACGTGGCGGCGCTCCAGATTCGGAATGACGCCCTCGAAGCGCTTGGTCTTCCGCCGCGTTCCGTTTCTGGTCTGTCGCTCGAAGACGACCTCCCGGTGGGTGCCGTAAAGGAACTGCTGCTGTACGTCCTCGCTGAGCTCCTCGAACGGCGTCTCGACGCTCACGCCGAAGTGTTTGGCCACCGCGTCCAGGCGCGTTCGATAGTACGAGCGGTTGTACGACCACGCCTCGAAGACGTGTTTGATCGGCTTCGAGGGATCGCGGACGACGAGATTCTCGTCGACTTCCTTGGTCTGGCCGAGTCCCTCGCACTCCGGACAGGCGCCGTACGGGCTGTTGAACGAGAACGACCGCGTCTCGATCTCGGAGAACTGGAAGTCCGAGTTCGGATTCCCCAGTTCCTCGGAGAACTCGAGGACGAGTCGGTCGTCGCCCTCGCCCCCGAGCGCGCCGGTCGAGCGGGTGTTCGACGCGAACGGCACGTCCGCCGGCGGATCGGGAACGATCACCTTCAGCACCCCGTCGGCCTTCTCGAGGGCGGTCTCGACGGAGTCCGCGAGCCGCGAGCGATCCGCGGCTCGGATCTTCACCCGGTCGACGATCACGTCGATCGTGTGGTCGTAGTTCTTGTCCAGATCGGGCGTGTCGAGGGTGAGGTCGTACGCTTCCCCGTCGACCTCGACCCGCGCGTATCCCTCGCTCACGAGGTCCTCGAACAGCTCCTCGAACGCGCCCTTCTGGTCGCGCGCGACCGGCGCGGCGATCTTCGCGCGCGTCCCCTCCGGGAGTTCGAGCAGTTGGTTCACCATCTCTCCGGCCGACTGCTCGCCGACCTCCTCGCCCGTCACGGGATCGTACTGCGTCCCGACGCGAGCGTACAGCAGTCGGAGGTAGTCGTGGAGTTCCGTGACGGTCCCGACCGTGGATCGCGGGTTGTTGGCCGCGTTCTTCTGATCGATCGAGATTGCCGGCGAGAGCCCCTCGACAGACTCGACCTGGGGCTTGTCCATCTGCCCGAGGAAGTTGCGGGCGTACGCCGACAGCGATTCGATGTACCGACGCTGGCCCTCGGCGTAGATTGTCTCGAAAGCGAGCGACGATTTACCCGACCCCGAGAGCCCAGTGACGACGGTGAACGTCTCGCGCGGAATCCGGACGTCGAGGTCCTCGAGGTTGTGCTCCTCAGCACCCCGGACCTCGATAAAGTCCTTACTCATCTACGGCTGGCTATGGAGAGCGGAGAGGAAAGTTCGTCGGTTCCGGCGGTGCGAGCGATTGGCACCCCACCCGGTCGGGTAGTCCGGGCACGGCGCGCGGTCGGCAACCCGATGGAGCGGTCCGGGTACTGCGTGTGGAAGGCGCCCGACAGGGTGATCCACAGACACGGCGTGCGGTCGGCGACATCACTCAGCCGCAAGTTCGGTCCCGCACTCCGGACAGACGTTCTCCTCGCCCCCGAGTTCGTGTCCGCAGGCGGGACAACCCGGACGCACTTCCTCGCCGCACTGTGGGCAGAAGTTCTCGCCTCCCTCGAGTTCGTGTTCGCAGTTGTGACACTGCGCGGCGGCGCTCACAGCGTCCGCAGACACCGATCCGTCTGCACTCCCGGATGCCGCTCCGCCACGGTCTCCGTCACCATCTCCTCGTACTCCGGTGGGACCGGGACTTCGGCCGGCGCGAGCGAGAACCCCGCACTGGGGTCGGGATCGGAGAGCAGCCCGATGTCCACGAGTTCCGCCGTTATTTCCGTGACGATCTCGCGGACGCCCGTCGACGCACCGGTATCAACGAACAGCGTTCCGTTGCCGAACACGACCACGACCGTATCTTCGGACGCGTCTGGCTCGTACACGATTCCGGGGAACCGGCCCGGGTCGTATATGACCGCTTCGAGCCCCAGGCCGATCGCGACGGCGTTGAGATTGACCGCCGTCTGGAGTGCAGTCTACGCTGCCGTTGTCGCACCGTCGCCCGCGTCCACACCGAGCGCGTCGAGTTACTCGACGAGTTCCGCTGCCGAGACTGTCGACCCAGTCATATCTCGACGTTTCGAAACGAAAACATACATTTTCGGCCGACAGAACCGACGCGCCCCCGTGTCGTCGTTGCTCACGTCAGTTCAGTTTTCGCCGGGCGACGCCGACGCCGGTCGGCGCGATGATGACCTGATCGTCGCCCTTCTGGGCGATATCGCCGTCGACCTCTTCGGCTACCTGTCGGAGATCGTCCATAATGCGCTCCATCGTACTGTCGCTCGTGGTGTGGCGTGTGATGTCCGCGATCACCAGATCGCCGTCGTAGACGGCGTCTTTGATGTCCACGACGTCCTGCTGACCGCTGATGGTCGCGATCCGGACGCTCATCCCGGCGTCACCACGGGAGGTCTCGACGCCGTCGATGTCGAGATCTATGTACTCGTCAGTCGTGTTCTGTCCGCCCCCGCTGATGATCTTGCTCATAATCCCCATACCAACCTCAAACGACAGTACCACGTTAGTTCTTACGTCAGACGTGCGTCTGACGCGTCGTTCTCGGCCGTCTCGTTCTGCGACGCTCAGACGGCGAACTCGAAGAGGGCGTCGCCGACGTGGTGGATGGACTCGACGACTTTCCCTGCGTCGCCGGACATCTCCTCGCCGTCGACGAGCGCACGACCGATCGCTAGCACCTTCCCGTGGGTCTCCTCGGCGATCGTGACCAGATCGCCCTCGGCGACGTCGTCGTCGGCCTCGACGATCCCGGGTCGCATCACGTCCGCGCCGTCGCTGACGAACGAGATCGCTCCCGCGTCGACGGTGACCACGCCGGCCGAGGGCCCGTGGCGGTTTGCGCCCTGAACGGTCAAGAACGCCTCCACGCCCGCGTCGGATCCGGCGTCGAATCTGACCACGTCGGGGTCGCCCTCGACGAGGACGACGTCGAACGGCTCGTCGGCCAGTTCGACCATCTCGTAGGTGTCGCCGTCGAGTTCGACGCCCGTCCGCGATTCGATCTGCGTCTCCAGGTCGTCGATCTCGTCGGCACGGAGGTGGTGTCTGGACTTGACCTGCATATCGGGTCGCACGGCGCGCCGGCGAATAAATGGCGCGACACAGTTCGCCCGGGGAGCGCGTCCGCCGGAGCGCTGACACTCGTCCGACGTCGACGGTCGCTCGCGGAAAAACGCTAAGTGCGGGTGGTGCGTGCGTCTCCGTATGTGGCGTTCCCGGAACAACCGGGATGAAACGACGGTAGTCTGTATCGCCTGCGGGACATCGCTCCCGCGTTCGGAGGCACGGGAGTACGACAAGCACGGCAACCGCTGGGAGCGACACGGCAAATCGTTCGAACACCTGTGTAAGGAGTGCTACCGCGACCTCTGTCACCAGCCCCGCGCCGACCTCGAATCGTTGCTGACCGACATCGAGCACGAGGCTTCGTTCACCGAGACGACCGCCTCCGACGAGGACGACGACTCGCGCGTAGCCTTCCTCTCGCGATACTTTACCGCCGTCGAAGAACGGTCGAGCTCCGCCGAAGAGCAGGGCCGAGAATCCTGAGTTACGGCTCCGAGCCGAGCGCCGTGTCGTCGTTCCCTTCCCCCTTTTTGCCCCCTGTCTCCTCGCTTCCCCCCTCGTGTCCGATCACCACCGCCTCGCGGATCTCCAGCGCCGTCTCGAACTCGTCTCGCCGGTCTGTCTTCGTCCCGAGTCGGCGGAGTTGCTGTCCGTGCGCGCGCCGGACGGCGTCGACCTCCCTGTCGGTGAGTTCCAACTCCGCGCCGAGTGCCGCTAACTCCCCTTCGGGACAGAGGTACACCGACCGCGACTCGTCGACGAACACCCGCTCGTACGCGCGGCGGTAGCGTCCAGCGCGCTCGGCGAGCGCCGACTGGACGCGGCGAAGCAACGGCCCGAGCCGTTCGGGGGCGAGGCTGGCCGTCGCGCCGGTGTACTGGATGACGTCGCCGTCGAGCGGGATCGTCGCCGATCCGTCGGATCGCTCGCCGCCAGAGGACTCCTCGGCGACCATCTCACCCACCGGCGCGCATCGCCTTCTGCGAGAAGCGTTCGATCAGCGGATCCAGCGTGGACGGGTCGCCCTCGAAGACGACGGTTACCTCCGTCAGCTTCAGCGACGGCCCGATCGAGACTTTCTCGTCGGCAAGTGTGGCGACCCACGCGTCGCCCTCGACCCGGTTGTCGGCCACGGCGCTCCCGCCGAGTTTTTGGAGATACTTGCGCGCCAGACGGACCGAGATACCGCGGTACGATCGCTCGCGGGTCTCGCGTTCCGTGCTCACGGTGCGTTCCTCCGCGCACCGCCCGCGACGGGCGGAAAAATGCTCAGCGTGTCCTCCGGTTCGATCGGGGTCTCGACGCCCGACTCGTGTTCCACGTCCCGCCCGTTCAGGAGTACGTTCACTTGCGGTCGGACCGCGCCGTCTTCGAGCATCTCGCCCGCCAGCCCCTCGAACTCGGATTCGAGCGCGACGAGGACGTCGCCGACGGTCTCGGCGTCGTACTCCCGCGTGATCGTCTTCGTCCCCACCGCCTCCCGAAAGGTGGCGAAAAACCGCAGTTGAAACGTCATACTCGATTCTGGAGCGGGCCGAACAAAAAAGGTGCCCGGCTGTGCGAGTTTCGCATCGACCGCTCGTCGGAGCCCGTCGTTGACCGACCACGGCTCATACTGTCAGACACACCTGTTCTACGACATTCCCGACCCGGGCCACGAAATTCCTCTCAGACCGGTGTCTGACAGTATCAGTCGCCGAACCGGATGCCATCCTCGACGATCCGGTAGTTGCGCTCGCGATCGATCTGGGTGGCGAGCCACTCGTGTTCGTAGAGTTGCGCGATCACCTCGGCGTAGAGATTCCGCCAGGCGATCGCGTAGATCGGCGACTGTCCCCACGCCCGGAGTTCCGGGATGAAGCCGTCGTAGGTCTCCATCCGCTCTTCGAGGTGCTCGATCGCGTCGACCGCGTAACTCGCTGCTTCGGTGTCCGACTCCGCCTCGTCGATCGCCTCCGCCAGATTGTTCTCGAGTCCCGCGACGGCCTCCTTCATATCCGCGGCGGTGTTCGATCCGTCCTCCGGGAGCGATTCGAGGACGCCCCGGGGGACGCCGAGAGAGAGTTCTCGATCCGTGTCTGTCTCGTCTGCCATACCGTAATCGAGGTACGCCCAGGTGAAAAAGTCGCGGTCGCGAGCGACGATCCGCATCCCGAACCCGACGGCGACTACACGTTCGGACCGTCGTAGATCCCGACGAACTCGCGCTGTACCGTGACCGCTTCGGGGTCGAGGTCGATCACCAGGTCGTCCGGCCGGCGGTCGAGCGCCGCGCGGATTCCTCCGTCGGGTCGGACGACGAGCGAGCGACCGGCGTACTCGATCACGTCGTCGCCGGTTTCCCGCCGCCCAGTGCGCCCCGCGCCGACGACCCAGCGGACGCCGTCTATCGCCCGGGCGCGGAGGAGGAGCGTCCAGTTCTCGCTGTAGGTTTCGGGCCACGCGCCGAGAACGAACAGCGCGTCGACCCGTTCGTCGGTGAGAGCCGCGCTGTCGCCGACGAAGTTGAGATCGTAGCAGGTGAGCACGCCGGCCGCGCCGACCGGCGTCTCGACGATCACGAGTTCGTCCCCGGCTTCGAGCACGTCTCTTTCGCCGTCCCACAGGTGCCGCTTCCGGTAGACCGTAGTCGCCCCGTCGGTTTCGATATACGCGGCGGCGTTGTATAGGCTGTCTCCCTTGCGCTCGACGAAGCCGACGAGCAGGGCCGTGTCCTCGGCGGCGGCGAGTCGGCGAAGCCGTTCGACCGGCGTTCCGTCGCGAGCGAGTGCGACGTCGTCGATGCGTCCGTCAGCGACGAACCCAGTGAGCGCGTATTCGGGGAACACCGCGACGGCGACAGACTCTGGGAGGCCGCGAACGCGTCGCTCGACGGTCGTGAAGTTCGCCGCTACGTCGAGGTCCGCGACGTCGATCTGACAGGCCGCGACGGTCGGTGCCATACGTTCGGCAGCGGTCCGAAGCGTCAAAAAGTGCCGGCTACGCGTCGCGCTCTTCGACGTGTCGGACCTGCACCGCTTCGCCGCGCGTCGAGTCGACCATCTCTGAACCGAACATTCGGGCGCGCCCGACGCCGAACGCCCGCGGTCCGTCGACGACGACTTCGTCGCCGACGCGAATGTCCTCGTCGGCGTTCACGACGCCCGGGGCTAGAACGCTTCCGTGCGGAACGAACTCGTCGATTTCGACGCGCTTGGTCGGCACGGCCGACTCGCCCCACACCCGAGCGCCGGCGAGCGTGAGCGAGAGCACGCCGTACTGCGGGACCATCGTCGCCAGTTGCTCACCGTCGTTGTTGCCGTCGGCGGCGTCGCGGTCGCCGTCGCGGACCTGCAGTTTGGGGTAGCGACTCGTCGTCTGCAGGTCGACGTCCGCGAAGAGGTCGTCGCCCGCGCCGGTACCGAACTGGTAGTCCGCGATGGCTTTCACCGTGTTGTGCTGTCGCTCGCGCTTGCCGTATTTGAGTTCGCCGTCGAGCGTCGACATCAGGTTCGCGATCGAGTCGGTCGTCGTCGGGTGGTCCTCGACAGTGTACTCGAACGGGACGTCAACGTCGGCCGCGACGCGCTCACAGATGTCGCGATACCCCTCGTCCGGCACGTGCGCGATGACCCGCGGGTACTCGTTTCGCTCGAGGTACTGCCGGAGGATGTCGGCGACGAACGCCTTCTCGTCCTCGGACCACCGCCCGGTCACGACCGTGTCGTAGTGCTGTGCGGGATACGTCAGTTCCAGTTCCATCGGGACGATGCCGATCGGCGACGTCATCGAGACGAGGTGCCCGCGGTACTGGATCGCGTCGTGGAACTGCGCGTGGCTCTGGGACTCGCTGTAGGGCTTCGTCGCCGAGCACGGCACCAACACGAGCGGGTTCGAGAAGCGGTTCCGGTACCGACTCGTCACCCGGTCGGCGAAGCGCTGAATCTCGATCCGGTGGAGGCTGTCTTCGTTTGTCGCCGCGAGTTCGGTGTCGCGGACGACCGGAGTTCGCTCCTCCAGATAGGTGTACTGCTGGTCGAACTCGCGGAACGCCGCCGTGAGCCACTGATCGTGGCGCGCCTGTCCCTCGATGTAGTCCCGTAGCCGGCCGTCCTGAATTCGCCGCCGAACCGTCGCCAACTCCGATTTCAGGGCGTACTCGTTGTGGTCGGCACAGTCCTCACGGTCGAAGGCGGCGGCACCGGTGGGGCCGTCGTCGTCCGGGTCCATATCGATGCGCTTGCCGCGGCACGCGGGGCAGGAACACGGCAGTTCGTCGAGGTCTTCGAGGAAGAACTCGTCCTCGGCGGTGAGATAGAAGCCCTCTAATCCCCTGATACGGGCCCGCTTCGCGTCGAGCAGGTCGACACCGGCGTACACGAGCGTGGCGGCGTTTCGCGGCGTCGCGACCCCGGAGAGGTACAGCGCGGTGTCGGCTGGGAGCGCCTCCCGCGCGGCGATGATCTCCTCGCGAAACGCCGACGCGTGGCCGACGAACCCGGTCGCAGTAGAGAGAATGTAGGCATCTGCGCCGTGGTCTGCGGCCGTCTCGGGGGTGACGACCACCGCATTCGGGTAGTCGACGTCCGGATAATCGACGGCGAAGGTGTCCTGCACGCGCTCGTCGGTCCCGGCAGGGAACGCACGGTGTGGAAGCACCGTCAGGATCTCTCTGTACCCCTTCGGGATGCCCCGGTCATCGGTCCAGAGACTGCCGGCGTCGTCGACGCTGTCGTCGACGAGCGCGGGTGTCCGAAGGGGATCCGAGAGCCGAAGCTCCCCGAGTCGGGCCGCGCCGTCCCGCCCGTGGACCTCGAAGTAGTCGGTCATACATCTGAATGCAACACCGAGGGTGAATTATCTGTCTGTTCGGGCGCCCGACTCGAACCGGCCCGCGCGCTTTTGCCCACAGCCTGCAAACGGATCTCGTATGCACGTCACCGGCCCGTGGTCGCGGTCGACGCTCGACGAGTTCCTCCTCGAGCGGCGGATCCCTGTCCGTCTCGGCTGTCGCACCCCCGGTGGCCACCCGTGGCTGGTGTCGCTGTGGTACGCCTGGGGCGACGGTGACGCCATCGACGACGCGGAAGGAGACATCGTCTCGTTCTCCGACGCCGACACCGGCGATTCTCCCGAGATTATGTGTGCGACGAGTGCTGATGCGGACCTCGTGGAGTTTCTCCGGAGCGACCCCGAAATCTCGTTCGAGGTCTCGACCAACGAGATGCCGTACCGCGGGGTTCGCGGCCGCGGCGTCGCCGACCTCGAGGCCGACACCGACGAACGACTGCTCCGGTCGCTCTTCGAACGGTATCTCGGCGGCACCGACAACGAACTGGCCTCCCATCTTCTGTCCCCCGGCCGCGAGGAGATCCGGATCCGCGTGACACCGAAGCGACTCCACACCTGGGACTTCTCCGGCCGAATGTCGGACGTCGCGCCGGCCGAAGGGGGGTGAGCGTGCGCTGCGGCTATCGGCCGTCGTGGACCAGTTCGGTCTCGACGCGGTTCGGTACCCGCGACAGCGCGGACGCCGGCCAGTCGTCGTGTGCGAGGACGAACGAGGTTTCGGGATTCGCCTCGACGACCCGTGCGACGCCGCTCGCTGCGGCTTCCTGTGCGTGTCGGTCGGTCCGCGCCGGCACCTCGCCGGTGAGCGGATAGGTCTCCGAAAGCGCCCGCGGGAATGGACCGAACGGTGGCACAACGCGCCAGGCGGCGTCGTACGTGTCGCCGGAAGGGATCCCGCCCTCGGTGAGTAACACGGTCCCGTCCGGGTCAAGTCGCGTCACCCGCTCGTGGTGCCTGTGGACCTCCGGTCGCTGTGCGGACTCCCCCGAGAGGTAGAAGAACGATCCTTTCGACGCGGGGTCCTCTCGCTCTAATTGCTCGGCGTGGTCGAGCAGCGCGCGGTAGCCATCGAGCATCGCGGGGTGCGAGCGGGCTCGTGACTCGACCAGTTCGAGGAGGTTTCCCGAGCGGATCGCCTGCTTCACGCGCCTGATCTCGGCGAACGAGACGTGGAGGTTGTGCTCGGCCAGGCGGCGTTCGCGCTCCTCGTCGGGGCGCTCCCGCAGATCGTCGGGGCTGTGCTTCGTGCAAACCGCACACGAGCACGGGAGGTACTCGAGGTCTTCGAGGTGCTCGGTCCCACGGACCGTGAGGTATCGGTCATCGCGGGCGTAGATGGCGTACGCCGCCGAGTCGAAGAGGTCACAGCCGGCGGCGACCGCCAGCGCGAACATCATCGGGTGACCCGCGCCGAACAGGTGGACGGGGGCGTCGCGGCCGAGGCCTCGTTTCGACCCGGCGACGACGTCGATCATCTCCGCGTAGCGGTAGCTGTTCATCAGCGGGACGACCGCGCCGACCGGGAAGACGTCCAGGTCGGTCGCGTACGCGCTCCGCCCGGCTGTCTCCCGAAGGTCCGGATACGTCGATCCCTGCACCGGCGCGTTCACCAGCATCTCCCCGGTGTCGACGGACTCAGCGTCAGAGAGGGCCCGCTCGGTCGTGGCCAACTCGCGCTCGGCTCGTTCTCTGCTGACGTCCGGCGGCGTCGGGACGTCGACGGGTGTGCCGACGTCCGCGCCGATCTCGCGCTGGAATTCGAGGATCTCACGCGTCGTCACGTCGATATCGCCGTACTCCGCGAGTTGGAACGACCCCGAGTCGGTGACAATCGCGCCGTCGAATCCGAGCAGGTCGTGGAGCCCCGTTTCGAGCGCCCGCTCTCGGAGGTCGTCGGTGCTGTGGACGATGTAGGAGTTCGTGATGAGGATCTCGGCCCCGAACGCCGATTCGATCCGGCTGGGCGAAATTGTCCGGATGTTCGGGTTGACGACCGGCATCAGCGCCGGTGTCTCGACGGTGACGCCCGCCCGAGGGACGGACAGCCGGCCGATCCGACCGGCGGCGTCCCCGTTGCGAACCTCGAAGTGATCGCGCATATCCGTGTTCTCGGGAGCGCCCGGTAAGTATCGTCGCTTTCGCGGCGGTGCGGTGACCGCCGACCGGGAGTATAGTAGCGTTTGCAACTGATTACACAGCCGATCGCACGCAGTCGTGCGATCGAGTGAGCAAAGACTTGCAAATGCTACTGTAGGGCAAACAGCCGGCACCGTCTCCGATCCCCGCGCCGGTGTGCCGGACCACCGCTGTCCGACGCGGGAGCACGCTCAGGTCACACGGTTGGTGGCCCCGCTTCGGTATTTGAAGTTTCGTGGTGACGACTCCCGCTAACATTCGTCTCTCGAACGAGTATCAGGCGACGATCCCGGGGCGAATTGACAGACGGCATCGGTCTCGGCTTCGATCACCGAGTACTTCTGTCTGAATAGTCAACGAAGTTCCCGTATGAGACACCTGGGACTGAACGCGCGAATGGCATTCGTCGGTGCGGTCCTGTTCGCGTTCTACGCCGTCGCGGCTGTGGTCGTGATGGGCGTCTTCGGCTGGTCGATCTGGCTCGTCCTTCTCGCCAGCGTGGGCTTCGTCGGGGTCCAGTACAAGATCGGCAAGTGGATGGCGATTCGCAGCGTCGGCGCGGAGGATCTCCCCGAAGACCGATTCCCCCACATCCACCGCCGCGTCGAATCGCTCTCACGATCGATGGGAATCGAGAAGCCCCGATTGATGATCGCGCAGATGGGTGTGCCGAACGCCTTCGCCGTCGGTCGCAAGGCGGCGGGGACGGTCGTCGTGAGCGAGGAACTGCTCTCGCGGCTGGACGACGACGAGATCGAGGGCGTGCTCGCACACGAACTCGCGCACATTCGCAACCGCGACGTGGTGATGATGGTGCTCGGGCAGGGCGTCGCGTCGATCGTCGCGATTGTCGCCCAGTGGGTCGTCCTCCTGACCGGCGACAACGACATCGCGGACTTCTTTCTCGCAATCGTCGTCGGGCAGATCACGCAGTTACTGGTGATGCTCTTCGTTTTCGCCATCTCCAGATATCGAGAGTACGTCGCCGACAGCGACGCCGCTGACGTCATCGGCGGCGGCAGCCCGCTCGCCCGGGCGCTGGAGAAGATCAGTCGCGGCAACGAGCGACGCGACGAATCGGCGGTCGATTCGCAGGTCAACGCGCTGTGCATCTTCGACGAGGAGCGTGGCCTCACCCGACTCTTCGCAACGCACCCGCCGATAGAGCAGCGGATCGAGCGCCTCCGCCGCTGATGGTCGACGTCCGAACGCTCGCGGCGGCCGTTCTCGGCGTCGCGCTCGGCCTGCTGTTTCTCGTTGCGCCCGGAACCGTCGTCCGGGTCCACACTGCCGGCCGCGTGCCGGGCGATCGCCACGGTCGGTACGGGGAAGACGGCGTCTCAACTGAGCGCGGCGCGGACGCAGAAAACGATGGATCCGGGTTCCCGACTCGGTGGCGACGACTCGTTCAGGCGGCTGGCGCGGTGCTGCTTCTCGGTGGCCTCTACTTCGGGTCGACGGTGGTGTAAGGCGGGATCGGGGCGTTGGTGAGTCGCGAATCAGGCCCCGACGATCGCGAGCAGCGCCTGTGGGAGTTGACCGGAGTCGGCGAACTGGATGGAGAGATACAGCATCCCGAACAGCGTCGCGTTGTACGAGCCGTGGATCAGCGCCGGAACGACAATGTTGTCTGTGAGTTCGTACACCGTCCCGAACACCAGCGTCGGGAGCACCAGCACGGAGATGCTGACCAACCGGGCTCGTGGCATCCCCGTGAGCGAAAAGTAGTGGATCGACGCGAAGATCAGACTCGCAAGGAAGATCGCCGCGGGTGCCGGCAGCGCCTCGCTCAGGCGGTTCTGGACGACGCCGCGGTAGAGCAACTCCTCGCCGGGACCGATCAGGAGCAGCGAGGCGGGGATCAACAGTAGGAGTATCTCGGGGTTCTGCAGACCGACTTCGGCGGCGCTGTTCGACGCCGTTTCGGCCCCCAGTGTTCGGATGATCACCGACGCGATCACCAGGAAGCCCATCGCCGTGACGTAGCCGCCGACGACGGACGCGACGTCCCGGAGCGAGGGCACGCCGAGTCCGACGTAATCGATTCCGGTGTCGCGGTAGTGGAGGTACGCGAGCGCAACCCCGCCGAAGCCGAATCCAGTCGCGAGGACCAACGAGAGCAGGATGCTCAGGAGCGGCGTCACCTGCACACCGGCGACGCCGAGCACCAGGGCTGCAGCGACGACGAGCACCCCGCCCGCCACGATGCCGACAACTGAGAGAACTACCGCGGCGAGGAGCGCGCGGAGGACGTCGCGGACGGCGTCGCCCGGGACCGAGCCACCCGCTCCGTCAACAGAGTCGAATTCGGAAGACACACGCGCGATACGTGCTGCGTCGTCAAAATCCTTCGCTCTGTGACCCCGCGATCAGGAGCGCGCCCAGCGCCCAGCGAGTTCGTATCGGGTGAGCGCGAGGACCGTCCGACCGTCGCGGATCTCGCCGTCCAGCGCCGCCGTCAGAAGGTCGTCGTAATCGACGGTATCGACTCGGATGCTCTCGTTGAAATCGAGTTCCTGCTCGGCGCTCGGTGTGCATCCACGGGCGAGGTAGTAGTGGTGGACGCTGTTGAGGAGGCCGTTGGCCGGCTCGGCGGCGAACAAGTGCTGGACGCTCGCCGCCTCGTGACCGGTCTCCTCGCGCAGTTCTCGTCTGGCGACGGCGTCCAGATCCTCGTCGTCCGGTTCGACTGTCCCGGCGGGAACCCCCCGGTTGACCCGTCCGACGGCCTGCCGCCACTCCTCGATCACGACGACGTCGCCGTCGTCAGTGAACGGCAGCACGACGACTGCGGGCGGTTCGTCAACGTAGTGGAAGTCGGTCTCGGTGCCGTCGGGGAGCACCACGTCGTCCCGGCGGACGTCGAACCCCGGACAGGAGTAATCGAGTTCGCTCCCGACCGTCGTCCACGTCAGGCCGGTGTCGGGGTCTTCAGCGGTATCGGACTCGGTTGTGTCTGGTTCGGCCATACGTTGTTCTCGGACTCGGAGGCAAGAAGTACCGGGGTCGATCCGGTGGGTCGCGGCCGCGTCGTGATCGGCTGACTGCTCTCCGACTCGATGTGCAGTCAGCCGCGTAGTCGCCCGTGGAGGACGATTCCGCCGCCACCCAGGACGCACCCGAGGGAGACGAGCGTGACGGCGACGTGCGCCTCGGTGAACCAGAACGGCGTCTGCAGCCCCGTCTGAAGCAGCAGCAGCAGGAACGACAGGACAGGGATGTCCTGGTGCTCGCCGACCGTCGCTTCTCCACCATCCGCGTAGGCGACCCCGCCGACCGTTTCGCCGGCTGGCAGGCGCTCGGCCTCGTACGGCACGTGCGGCGTCGCATAACTCCACGCGGTCGCACCCGTGGCATTGACCTCGACGACTCGCTTGTTCAGCGAGTCGGTGATCAGGGTGTTCCCGTTCGGGAGTCGGTCGGCGTCGCGCGGCCAACTGAACGGCACGCCCTCGGCGCTGTCGACGGCCCACGCGACGTTCCATACCCCAGTCTCGTTCCGTCGGAGTTCGACGATCCGGTCGTTGTGGCTGTCGGCGACGAGGACCGTTCCGTTTCCGAGCCACTGTGGGTTGTGCTGCTGTCTGAGTACTGTCGGGTCGCCTTTGGGATCCGGGCTCTCGTCGTCCGTCGGATCGTCGTCCGCGTTGATGACTTCGACGACTCCCTCACCGCGCTCGACGATCACGAGTTGATGCGCGTTCCGGATCGAAACCAGGTAGCGGTCCTCGGAGATGACGTCGACGTCGTTGATGTGGAGCCAGTCGGTTCGGGTCGGATCCGCTGGCGCGTCGTACCGGCTGCTCGCGTTCCACTGCCAGGTGATCGTCCCGTTCTCGACGATGAAGATCCGCTCGTACTCCATATCGGTGACGAGGAATCCGCCGGAGCCGAGTCGCTCGACGTCGTGTACTTCGCTGTTCGCTCGCGTTCGCACGGGGAAGGAGTACTCGTAAACGATTTCGGGGGCTGCGCCACTGTCGGCGTTCGGCTCGATGATTCGGAAGCCGGTGTGGGTACAGGGCGACTCGTAGGGGCCGCAGTCCTCGTAGCCGCTGTTCATGAAGCCGGTCATCACGCTCCCGTTGTCGAGCATCGTGACGTCGAAGTAACTGTCCGTCTCACCCGCGCGCCACTGTATCTCGCGGCCGTCGAGCAGATATACCGATCCGGCTTCGTGGAGGCCGGGGCCGCCGCCTTGTGACCCGACGAGCGTCCGCCTCGTTTCGCCGTCGTCCGCGCCGCCGACGCTCGGCGCAAGTGCCGCGCCGACGAGGAGCGAGGCGACAAAGAGCACGACGCCGAAGAGCGCGAGTGTCGTGCCGGCGCGTGTTCCGGTGAGTGTAGTGGGGAGCTTCGTTCGCATCGACTGCGTGTAGCACGGCGGAGCGCCGAAAAAAACTGTTCGGTGTGGATTGCCGCGACGTTACCCCTGCTCGGCCTTCAGTTCGACCCGGTAGCCGAACGGATCGGTGATGTAGACGGCGGGTGCGACGCCCGTCGCGCCGAGCGGGTCCAGCCGACGGTCGATCTCGACTTCCGCCTCCGCCAGCGTGGCCTCGATGCCCTCGATGTCGTCCGCGACGCGGACGGCGATGTGGTCGTATGCCGTATCTGTCGGCTCCGAGAACCCCTCGTCGGGTTCGAGATGCACGACGGCATCGGGTGCGAGTCGGACGGAAAAGAACGGCTTCTCGCCCGATTCGTACAGGTCTATCCCGTCGATTCCGAACCCGAGTGCGTCCCGGTAGAACGCCAGCGCGGTCTCGATCCCGTCGGACGGGATGAACAGTTTCACGTGGTCGATAGCGGTTCCATCCATACCGGTTCGTTGGCGGCCGGCGGACAAAAGTACGGGTGCCGGCCGGCCCTCGCCGACGCAAGAGCTATTTCGTCCGACGGCAAGGCCCGAATTAAATAATGTTCGTCGGCCACGAGTTCCTCGCGTTCGCCCTCGTCGGGTGGGGCGCACGCCGCGCTGGTCACGACGCCCGGACGGCCCTCTGGCTCGGCTGTGTGGCCGCGCTGGCCGCATTGCTTCCAGATCTCGACGTCGCGTACGCGGTCGGAACCTACGCCGTGGCGGTCGCCGGAGGAACACCGATCGGCTGGGAGCCGTTCTGGGGCGTCGCGAACGGGGTCCACCGCGTTGTCACCCATCCACTTCCAGTCGGTGCCGTCGCGGCGCTGACCCTTGGGACGGGCGTCTCACTCGCCCGATCGGGTCGACGGATCACACCGGTTGCAGTCGGTCTCGTGGGCGTCGCCGCCGCCGCGGCATCAATCGCGGTCCTGTGGGGATTCTGGGACGAGAGCCCGATCGCTGCGGCTGTCGCCACAGTGTTCCTCTCGATTACGACCGTCGCAGGCGCTGTTGTCGGGCGTCGGACCGTACTCACTCCCGTTTCGTCGATACTCGCAGCCGCTGTTGGCTTCCTCACTCACCCGTTCGGGGACGTCTTCCTCGCCGTGCCGCCGCCGTTGCTGGCACCGTTCGGACCGCCACTGTTGGCCGACCGGGTCGTACTCGCGGCCGATCAAACGCTGAATCTCCTCGGGATCCTGTTCGTGGAAGTCGCGACAGTCTGGGCGGGGCTGGCGGTGGCCGTCCGGCTGTGGTCGTCTGTCTCGTTCGGGTTCCGCCCCGTTCGGCTCCGTGACGCGCTCGGCGGCAGCGCTGCGGCCGGTCTCGCGTACGCCCCAGCGGCGGTCGTCCTGCCCCGGCCGACAATCGCAGACGCACACGTCCTCGGATTCACGATCGTCCCTCTCGCAGTCGCCGTGGCGCTCTGGGCCTTCTACGACGCCTCAACCGACGGCCGCGGGACTGTCTCCGCCGTCTTGATTGGCCTCGTCAACGGCCTCGCGGCGATTACACTCGGTGCGGGCGCGTCGCTGCTCGTGTACGTCCCGGGCTGACCCCTCGTCGAACCAAACTCTTAGTATCCGTCAGCAAAACATTCTGTTAGAGTATCACATTCATAGACGACACCCGTCCGCCAGTTTGGGCTCCAACGGTGACGCCGGAGTCTCGATGGCTCTTATGTCGTCTGTTGACAGAACCCATCATATGGATACCGACACTCACCCCTCCATCGACCTCCTGTCAGACCTGACGTCCCTGTGGTGGCAGGCCGCCATCGTGTTCTTTCTCGTCGGCGACCTCGTGACGACGTTCGCCGGCTTTCAACTCCGGCAGGTCGTCGAAGCGGGCCCGCTCGCGGCTTGGGTCGTCAACTCCCACGGAGCGACGCTCATCATCCCGCTGAAACTGGTCGTGGTGGTCGCCTTCTACGGGCTGTATCGCGTCGTTCCGAGCCCCCACCGTGTCGGCGTGCCGCTGGGACTCGCCGCGCTCGGGTTCGTGGTCACCGTCTGGAACGGCGCGGTAATCGTCGCAGCGCTGTTCTGAGTCGGCCGCGCGGTCGTCGGCCGACGGCAGCCGTCCGGGGGAGAAGTGCGAGGGTCCGAGGGTCACCGCTCACCGAGTGTGGATGCGACTACCTGAGAGTCACCGCTCGCCAGGCAAGAGTGCGGGAGAAGTGGGCCGGCGCGAATTCGAATCACGCCCGGACGGGCTCGCGTTGCTGCGCGCGTCCGGTCTACTTCGAATTCCCGCAGTGACACGACTCACCGCACTCGGAGCCCATCGCTATCGCTCCGGGTTCGTGAGTGCGGGAGAAGTGGGCCGGCGCGA
>NZ_JBDGQZ010000037.1:65233-76781 GCF_042218505.1 Halobellus sp. | reverse complement strand
ACAGGTGACTCACAAGCCCGACCGACAACGCGACGGCGAGGTCCTCGCGGTCGTACCGTCGCATCACAGAGAAGAACAGAATCGAAATGACGACCGCGGCAAACATCGAGTGACCGATCGCTCTGCCGTCAAAGATATCCAACCACCAGTTGAGCGGCTTGTCGACGAGATCCGGCAGTTGTGTCCCGACGGCCAACAGCAAGACGGCTTGGCCTGCGGGTGCGCTTCGCTGCAGAAGATGCGTCCCGAACGTATACAGCAAGTATCCCACTGCGAGGTGGCCCCAGGGAAGCATCCGTGTGTCTGTGGAAGGAGTTAACAGATATTTAAACTGTCGTGATAACGGACACACACGGAAGCCACACCCACCCAGGAGTTGCTTTTTGAGGAGACGCTCTGCAGACCGTCTGTATCACAACCTTCTTTCGGGCAGTTCGTACACATCTGCTATGGACCTCATCGACAACCGTATCCTTGTGACGGGCGGGGCCGGACTCATCGGTTCACACCTCGCCGCCTCCCTCACTTCCGACAACGAGGTCGTCGTCGTCGACGACCTCTCGAAGGGAACGAGAGACCGCGTCCCCGACGGCGTCGAATTCGCCAGGGCCGACCTGACGGACAAAGGCGACGTCGCCCGCATCGTCACCGAAGACGTCGACGTCGTGTTCCATTTAGCGGCGTACACGGACACGAACTACGAGAAGCCCCGGCAACTCTTCGAGGAGAACTCCGAGATGACGTACAACCTCCTCGAGCGAATGAACGACGTCGGTGTCGAACACTTCGCGTTCACCTCCTCGTCAACCGTCTATGGCGAAGCCCCGCGACCGACGCCCGAGGATTACGCCCCGCTGGAGCCGATATCTATCTACGGCGCGTCGAAACTCACCGACGAAGCACTGCTGTCGACCTACGCACACTCCTATGGAATGACGGCGTGGTGTTTCCGCTTTGCGAATATCGTCGGCCCCAAGCAACGCGGCAACGTCATCCCGGACTTCATCGAGAAACTTCTCGAAAATCCAGAGACGCTCGAAATCCTCGGCGACGGCCGCCAGGAAAAGTCGTATCTCCACGTCACCGAGTGCGTCGACGCCATCTGCCACGTGGTCGAACAGGCGACCGACGATCTGAACACCTACAACCTGGGAACGCGAACGACCACCGCTGTCAACCGAATTGCCGACATCGTCGCCGACGAGATGGACCTCGATCCGGAGTACACCTACACCGGTGGCGACCGCGGGTGGACCGGCGACGTGCCGAAGATGCGGCTTTCCATCGAGAAACTCGCCGCACTCGGCTGGGAACCGCGCCACTCCAGCGACGAGGCAGTTCGCCGGGCGACGCGCGAACTCGTCGCGGAACTCCGGGCCGAAGAGAGCACGTAGCGCCCGGCGTTCGGTTTGTCTTCCCCGCTAGATTCGATGTTCGTTCCTGTCAGATAAATTGTGTTTGGTAACTATTATGCCCGCACAGCGACTCGGTTAGGCCGATGTCAAAAGACAGTACGGCCACCAGCGACCCCGAACAGCTGCTCGACCGCCTCGACGATCCATCCTGTCAGTACTGCGACGGCGCCCTCGACACGGGGACGTACAAGGGGTCGGGAGCAGTGCTCTGTCAGGACTGCGGGACGCCCGCGATTCGCGTCTGGTGACCGTCGTCGGGCCATCTCCCGGCGCGTTCGAGCGCTTCGGGAACGCACGATTCGAGTCTGTATACTGATTCACCACCGGACTTGGATCTCGAACTAGCGAATATGATGCGCACGCATAGCCCCCTGCAGTCACGGCTTTTGCCCCCGCGAAAAGAGTGAATTCACTGCCGATCGGTGACGGTGCTCATAAAGAAGGCGTTGAACACGGTCTGCGCCCCGACGACAATCGCGGTGAGTGCGATCACGTCGCCGACCACCATCGGCAACCGCTGGAAGCCGGTGGCCGCCCACTGGATCACCAGCCAGGTCGCGTACACTGCACCCGCAGTGAAGATGACCAACCCGACCGTCGACATCCGCTCGAGATTCATATGTTCGACGGCGGCGGTGGTGATGGGGTCGCTCGGCCGCTGAATCGGATCGCTCGTGATGGTCGCGAACATCCCCATACTCGCGACCTGATAGGCGAGTAATGTGAACAGCGACCCGGCAATTGCCGAGTGAGTCCCCAACGTAATCGGCCCGAACGACGCCCGATACGACGCTGCGATCATTACCGCGACCCCGAACAGACCCATCACTGCTCCAGGGACTGAAAAGAGGTAGTTCGGCGCGTTCAGGAGCATAAACCGGACGTGTCGCCATCCGTCCTGGAAACTCTCGAGCGTCGCCTCGCCCTCCCGTTCGTGGTACGTGATAGGAATCTCCTCGATTGTCAGATCCTGCGCGCCCGCGATCATAATCATCTCCGACGCGAACTCCATTCCGTTCGTTTCCAGGTCGAGTTCGTCGAGCACGTCGGCCCGGAACGCCCGGAAGCCCGAGTGCGCGTCGCTGACGCCCGCCCCGTAGAAGACGTTCAGAAACTTCGTCAGGAGGGGGTTACCGACGTACTCGTGTAGCGCGGGCATCGCCCCGTCTTTGATCTCGCCCTCGAGACGACTGCCCATCACCATATCGGCCTCCCCACGGACGACCGGATCCAACAGTTCCGGGAACTGTTCGAAGTCGTATGTGGTGTCGGCGTCGCTGATGATGATGTAGTCACCCCGACAGTGTTGGAACGCATAGCGGTACGCGTATCCGTATCCCGCTTCGTCGGGTTCGACGACAATCGCCCCTGCGTCGCGAGCGATCTCCGGCGTCCGATCGGTCGAATCGTCACTGATGATGACCTCCGTCGAGTACCCCGAATAGCGGACGGCGTTTTTCACCAGTTCGATGCACGTCTCGATGCCCTTCTCCTCGTTCATCGTCGGCATCACGACGCTAACCATCGGCTCGACGTCGCTATCCGGTCCGACGAGTACCCCCCGTCGTCACCCGGCGACTGGACGCCGGCTGCCCGCTGCCCTTTCGATTGTGTGGAGACCATATTTCCAGTTTGGTCGCGTCGGACGGTCGTGGGTCCGCGTGATCTCGTTTCGAATCAGCAACCCCACGGGGCCGCGACCGATACCGACGGTCGTTCACCGTCTCCGGCCACGACCGAAGTCCCTGCCTCCGGCCCCGATATGCTTCAAATCCAACACGTGAAGCAGTCGTCAAAAGTGTTTCTCCGCTAACTGATTATCGAGCGAAAAAACATCGCGCTGCTCGTGGTTTGTCAGGCAAACACTCGGCACTCCTCACGAGTCACTTCCCTCTACCCCTCAGATTCAACAGTACGACAAATATTATTAATAATGCTGATTATCGAAAGGGACATTTGTTGGGTCTATACAACCGCTGAACAGTGGATGCTTAACCGGACCCGCCCCATCCCGACCGAGTCGGTTCGACACGTCTCCGATAGGATCACGCCGCCTGAGGCGTGACTGCTATCACGGTATTCGATAGGAGAACACATCGATCGCGCTCGGCGCTGTCCGCTCCCCGATTGCACCGTTATGATCCGTCGAGATACGGCTCACAAACTCGGCGGACGCCTTCGGCGAAGCCAATCTGCGGTTCCCATCCCGTCGCCTCGCGGATCTTCGAGATGTCCGCACACGTGTCGTGAACGTAGTTCTCCAGCGGAATCGGCTCGTAGGTCGGCTCGACGTCCGTTTCGAGCACGTCGTTTATCATCTCGACCATCTCGTTGAACGAGTACGGGTCGCCCGTCCCGAGATTGTAGACGCCGGTCAGTTCTTTTTCCGCCGTCCGTGTTAGCCCCCGGACGATGTCCTCGACGTGCGTGAAGTCTCGCGTCTGGCTACCGTCACCCCACAGCACCGGAGATTCACCGCTCGCGATCCGATCAGCGAACTGCGAGATAGTGTTGGCATACTCGCCTTTGTGCGCCTCGTTGCCCCCGTAGCCCTGGTACACGGAGAAGAACCGCATTCCGGCGAGCGAGATGTCGTCGTAGAAGTCGTTGTAGTACTCGGCGTACCGCTCGCGTCCCAGCATCGAGGCGTCGTACCCCGTCGACGCTTCGAGGTCCGTATCCTCGGGGCTGGGTTCGGTCCGACTCCCGTACGCCGAGGAAGTCGACGCGTACACGAACGTCTCACAGCCGTCAGCGTACGCCTGTTCCACCACGTTCACGAAGCCCTCGATGTTGACCCGTGCGCCCTGCCGCGGATTCTCTTCGAGCATCTGCCGGGAGGACAGCGCCGCGAGATGATACACCACGTCGACGGCAGTGGGGAGGTCGTCGTCGAGGACGTCCGCCTCGACGTACTTGACGCCATCGACGAGGTTCTCGGGGGTTCCGAGATAGCCGTTGTCGAGCGCGATGACGTCGTTGTCCGCCGCGAGGGTGTTCGCGAGGTTCGAGCCGATGAATCCCGCACCGCCCGTGACGAGGACCCGTTCGTTCTGCATACCTACGAGGAATTCACCACTCCCAATAAACCTGTATTATGTAGTCGGCATCCCTGGTCTGGCCACAGCGCGTCGGGCGCTGTCGCGACGTCGTCACACCACTGACCGTGTTCAGTCCAGACCGCTTAAAAATCCGCCCCCGCCATCGCCTTCCTGATCGGCGGGTTCGGCCGGTTGCTGTTCGTCGCCACGACCGGCGTCGATCGAGTCTTTGTCGTCTCGCTCCGGGGCATCGTCTTCGTCCTCGACCTCGGCCGACGGCGTCTCGGCGTAGCAGGTGATCTCGATTGTCTCACTGCCGTGGTCGGTCTCGACGGACCACATCCGTCCGCAACCGAGCAGCGTTCGCCAATCGTCGCCGGTACGCTGGGAGACCGAGACGAGAATCTCGTCCGTTTCGGCGTCGCGGCCGGCGTACTCGACCCGGAGGAGTTCACCGTAGACTTTGAGCCCGGACGGGGTATCGAGCCGCACCGGCGTCGCGTCGGTTTCGCCGCGCGGACCCTTGACGACCACCTCGACGAATGGGACGTCCTCCTCGGGGGTGGAGTAGGTGACTTCGAGCGCGTTGCCGGCGAGTTCGACGTCGGTGAGGTCGACGAACGAGGCCGACCGTCCCGTCGCGTCCGCGACCCGCTGCCGAAGCGGTTCGAGCGGCAGTCGGACGGTGTCGGAGCCTTCGGGCATCTCTTCGAGGCTCTACAGCGGGAAGACGTATGACTCCACCGACGTGGTGCCGGATTTTGGGGATAGAAATTGTCGAACCTGCCACCTGGGATAGACCCCATATCACGGTGCTTCGCGCACCCCCAGGGCACGAATTGGCAAAAAAACGTCTATCCTCAGGGATCCGTCATACACATATTATATATGGACATATGCACCCATTACTGTAATTGAGACTGGTGGTATTCTTACTGTGCGAATATTTTAATAGCAGATACACAGAGTTGTTAGTGCAGTGTAATTGTCAGCCAGACAGCCAGAAAGGGAACTATGAGCAAGTCAGATGACCACTCAGCCGGTCAGAAATCGCTCCGACAGTGGCGGATCCTGGATCTCGCTGCCGAGGAGCCAGGGGCATCGTTCGCGGAAATCGCCGAGCGGGTCCCGAGCGCCACAGCCGACCTCGTCGAGTACGTCCTCGAGGAGTACGGTGATCCGGCCGCTTCGGAGGGGGCATCGACAACTGATTCGGCTGATGGAGAGACGGCCGCTGACGAAACGGACGACGCAACCGACGACAAGACGACTGATGGACAGTCGTCCGAGCAACCGCCCGAAGAGATCTCGACTGAGTCACAGGACAACTCCTCGGCGATGGCGTCAAGCGGATCGACCCCGGAGAAGTCGGCCTCGAGTCCGGAAGACTCGTCGTCTGCACCGACGCTGAGCGACCCGAATCCCGAGACGGAGGAAGAAGCCCACGAAGGGGAGTCTGCGGCAGCCGACCGAGCGGAGTCCGCTCTCGCGGAGCTCAGCCCCGAGGCGTTGTCCACGAAGGAGCGCGAAACGTTGCGTGCCATCTACGAGCGTCCGTCGGCGACCCAGCGAGAGATCGCCGAGGCCCTCGACGTGTCCCGTGCGACGGTGAGTAATCGAATCCGTGGCATCGAGGGCTTCGAGTGGGCAGACAGGCAGTCGCTCGTGAGTGAGGCGTTCGACGGCGACGGGGAGCGGTCGTCCGCTGCTGATAATCGCGCGATCGCGGACGGACCTTCGCCGGACGGGTCTGCATCCGACTCCAACGTCGAATCCACATATACGGCCGACGCCGACTCCAGCGGCGGATCCAACTCCACTATCGGCACCAACGCCAGTATCGAGTCCAACTCCACTGTCGGGTCCGGCAACAATGTCGACTCCGACTCCACCGCCGACTCCGAAGCGTCTGCAACGTCCGATTCCTCCGGTGCGGCTGTAGATCCAGGGAACGCCGCTCGGCTCGCGGACTCGATCGAGGAACTCTCGACGCGCCTGGCGGCCGTCGAAGAGCGCTTCAAGCAGTTCGACCCCAACACCGACAGCGGAGCCAGAGAGTCCGACTCCGAGTCGTCGGCAGACCCCAGCGCCGGCTCGCCGTCCACGTCCGACTCTACCTCTGGCCTCGACGATCCCGAACTGGTTCACAAGGTAATTCGAGCGTGCGTGCACGATGATGAGGTCACGGAGGACGAGGAGCGTCGGATCGTCGGGGAACTGCTGGATTCGTAAGTTCCGACTCTCCGCTTGCTACCAGCCGACCTCGTCGAGCCCCGCTACCAGCCGATCGACGTCCTCTGGTGTGTTGTAGACGTGCAGCGACGCGCGAACCGCGCCCTCGGGGCCGGGGAGCGAGCGAACCACCACGTCGTACTCTGCGTTGAGCCGTTCGACGGTCGTCTCCGGGTCGTCGACCCGCACGGTCACGAGTCCCGATTCGGGGTCGCGAGGGCTGATCAGCCGCCCCGGTGGGACGCTATCGACAAACCGGTTCGCGAGGCCATCGATGTGCGATTCGATCGTCCCCATCCCGACCTCTTCCAGTAAGTCGATAGATGCCGAGAGGGCGGCGTACGGCGCGGGGCTCGTGGTTCCGACCTCGAAGCGGGGCGCTCCCGTTTCGAGCTCGTAGTCGTCGGGGCCGGCCTCTTCGACCCCACGGTAGCCTATCTGGCCGGGGTGGAGATCGCCCGCGACATCACCGTTGACGTAGAGGAATCCTGCGCCCCAGAGTCCCATCATCCACTTGTGGCTCGCCATCGCGACGGCGTCGGCGTTCCACTCGCTTACTTCGAGCGCCGTCTGCCCGGGGACCTGGACGGCGTCGACGAGGACCCGCGCACCGGCGTCGTGCGCGTCCGCAACCAACTCCGCGACCGGCAGGTGCGTCCCGAAGTTCCACGTGAGCGCGCTGAGGCAGACCAGTTTCGCGTCCTCGATCGCCTCGCGATAGGCATCGCGGTCGATTCGACCCTCAGTTGTCGGGACGACGCGGACCTCGCCGCCGTAGCGCTTCAGGCGCTGCCACGGGAGGACGCCCGCCGGATGCTCCAGATCCGTCCGAACGACGACGTCGCCCGGTTCCCAGTCGATCGCCGAGGCGATGCGGTTGATCCCGTCGGTCGTGCTCTGGGTGAGCGCGATCTCCGTTTTGTCGGCCCCGACGAACGAGGCTACGTCGGCACGGGTCGTCTCGTACAGATCGAAGGCGTAGGGGTACGGGCCGGGATCGCCGGCGGCGTCCCACTCGTGTGCTTCCAGTGTTCGCTGGGCGGTTTCGACGATGGAGCGCGGACTCGGCCCGCTCGCGCCCGTATTCATATACCGAACGTCGTCGAAAGCCGGTACGACGTCGCGGACGTCGGCTGGCGAAGTCATCACTCCTTCATCGCTCCATCGTCACTTAGTCTCTGGCGACGTGGAACCGTGCCGAGTCGATCCTGTGCGAACGTGGTATCCACGAGCGCGACGCGGTACCGCGTCTCTCGGTATCACGTATCTCATCAGGCGAGGTGCTTATATTTGCAGGGCGCGCCAGTATGATGCGTGTTCGTTGGACACGGGATGCTGGCGTTCGCCCTCGCGGCGCTGTTCGTCGAGCGGCGAGGCTGGCCGGCACGCCGTGCGCTCACCTTTGGCGTCGTCGCTGGCGCGTTCGCGACACTACCCGATGTCGATATCGCGTACGCGTTGTTCGCTATCGACGGGATAACGGTCGTCAGGGCCGCCGACCCCGACGCGTTCTGGAGCGCCGCCAACCGTGTCCATCGGTCGATTACTCACTCTGCGGTCGTCGCCGCCGTCGCCGGCCCCGCGTTTGCGCTCTGGACGACGCGGTCCGTGGAGAACCGCCGAGCGGTTTTCGCTCGAGGGCTCGGCGTGCTCGTGCTCGCGGGACTCTTCGGTGTCGCGATCGCCGTGAGTGGGTCGCTCGGCGGAATCGTGATGGGCGCGTTCGTGCTCGGCGGGGTCGCGCTCGCGCTCGTCGTCCACCACTTGACGTCGCTGTCGGCGCGATCCGTCGCCCTGGCGGCGACGTTCGGTCTGCTCGTGCATCCGTGGGGCGACCTCTTCACCGGGGAACCTCCGGAACTACTGTACCCGTTCACCGTGACCGTATTCGATGGCCGAATCGCGCTCGCGGCGGACCCGACGCTGCACCTGCTCGGGGCGTTCGCGGTCGAACTCGCGACGATCTGGGTCGCCATCTTCGTCTTCGCCCACCTAACCGGCCGCTCGATCGGGAGGCTCTCCGATCCGAGTGTGACGCTGGGGGCGGCCTATGGCGTCGCGCCGCTGCTCTTCGTGCCGCCGACGCTCGATGTCTCGTACCACTTTGTCTTCTCGATCCTGGCCGTCGGGGTGGGCTGTGCGGCCCTCTCGTGGGCCCGGACGGCGTCGCGGCCGCTCTTCGGCTCCCCGGTGCGTCGGGCGGGTGCGTCGGCTGGACTCTCCTTCGTCGTTATCGCGCTCGCGGGCGTCACAGTGGCGCTCGCGGGGTACACCGCGGTGTACGTGGCGCTCTGAGGGGAGGGGGGTCGCGGCGACGCTATCGCTCCTCGGTTGGGCCTCGAAAAATGTCCACTGGACGAAGCACCGACGTTCGCTCAAGTACCCCTACCCGCGCGCTCGTCGGGGCGACGTCCGCTAACCGTACCGGACAATCCGCCGAATTCGGTAAAAGTCTTGTGTAACCGTCTGACGCTCGTCTGCCGGGGTCGGGGCGACGGACTGGCGGCGACGGAGCCGACCGGACTGGGAGCGCGATGGATCGTGGGGTGCCTCGTCAGTGACCCACGACTGAAGTCGTGAGCTTGTCAGTGGACTCCCCTTCTGCCGTCGAATCGACGGAGGCGGTGTAATCGCCGTTCAAGTTCAGCGTCCCTGACTTCAGCGCACACTGACGGGGTGCGCCTCCACTCGAAGGCGTCTGCCCCGAGTGGAGCCGCTTAAGCAGTTTCCGAGCGATGTTCTTGCTCGCGTTGTAGTCCGCGTTCAGTTCGTACTCGCACTTCTGACACACGAACCGGTGTTTCGACCGCCGATTGTTCTCGTGGGTAAACCCACACGACGACACCGCTGGCTCGTGTACGCCGGACTCACCTGCTCAACCGCGACATCACCCATCTCGGCTTTGTACTGGATGTACTGGAACAAGCGTCGGAACGCCCACGCGTGGAAGCGTTTCGCACCCGCCATTCGGTCGCGGATGTCAGTCAGGTTCTCGAATGCAATGTGCGTACACCCGTGCTCGCGGGCTTCCCTGAGAATCTGATTCGAGGCGCGGTGCAGTTCGTCCTGCATCCAGCGATGTTCGCGGTCGTCCATCGACTGAATCGACAGGTGTGCCGACCGCGTGCCTGCTTGTTGCATTCCCCCGCGAGTTGTCTCGAATTCTCGACGCCGATGGTTCATCTCGTCGGCGTTTCCGATGAATTCGCCTGTCGACGTTACCGCAAGCGACCCATCCACATTTAAGTCGACGCCAAGGACTGTTCTGTGCTTGGCATCGGAGGAATCACTCGTAGACCGCGTTTGCTCGTCACCTTCGATTCGGCGCATTCGCGTGTGGAGATAGAACGACCCCGTTTGTCGATCGTACTGGAGCGTAGACATCCGGAACTCGTAGTCGTCGTTCAGCAAGTACTCGCCGATCGGTGTTCCCGCGGGATCGTCGGGAAGCACGTACTCGCACTCGACACGACCGTTTACCGTAGATAGGGATACGTGTTCGCGGTGGAAATTTGCACTTCGCTTATCATAGACGATGCTCCAGGCATCGAAGTGGGGTTGAGTGGTGGTGTCACCGTTCTTGAGACGAGCGACATCGTTTTTTGTGGCCCTCGATCGCACGGCGAATCCCCTTCTGTACGAGGTTTGCAGTCAACTCCGTGTCGGATCGGAGTTGCTCGTAAAGAGCCTTCTCGGCTTTCTGTTTGGAGGTTATGCAGTACTCATCTGGGTGTCTCCACGCCCATTCTGCGGTCGTGTTCGCACAATAGAAGAATTGATTTTTTGTGTGATGGAGGTCGTCGCACTGCTTGTCAGGGACATCGAGTTTGACTTTGACGGGTCGAATCACGTCCCCCATCCCGTATATCACATATATATGTGGCTTTTTAAAGAAATATTGGGTTACGTTCGGGAGTCAGAGAGCGATCGCTCGTGGATTGATTCGACTCTCGTCGGCTTCCGCCCACGACTGAAGTCGTGGGCTCCCGCCTTCCATCTGTGTGAGTCGCGCTCCGAGCCGGTCAGCTCACATCATCTCGCCGCTGGCGTCCTGTGCGACGAGCAGATCGAACGGCGTGTCGTCGGGTTCGTCGTCGGGCGAGAGATAGCCGGCGGCGAAGGCGGTGTAGACGGTGCCGCCGTTCAGGCTCACGTCGAAGTCGGCGACGACATCGCCGTCGTTGCTCTCGGTGTCGCCGCGGATCTCGACGGTGTAATCGCCGCCGGGAACCTCGACGTAGCCCGAGCCGCCGTAGGGGACGCCGTCGAAGAGGAGGTCGCCGGCCGCGACCGTCACGTCGACGGCGGGGGCGTCCGGCGACGCGTGGACGACTCTGAGCCGCGCTGTGTCGCCGCCGGGAGCCGAGTTGCCGTCTTCGAGGACGAGCGGCTCGAAGGGTTGGTCGGCCATCTCGCCGATCTCGCCGACCGCCGCGAACGTGTACGGCTGCCCGGACTCGACGGTCACGTCGCCTTGGAAGACCGACGTGTCTGGATCTCCTGCGGCGGTGATCTCGACGGTCCTCGTCCCCGCGGGCACGTCGAGATAGCTGCTCGTGACCCCGAAGGCGACGTCCTCGAGGACGGCGCTCCCGTCGACGGAGACATCGACGTTGGGGGCGTTCGGCGACAGATGCGCCACGCGAACCGAAGCGGGAGCCTCGTCAATTCCGCCGTCCGACATCCCGCCCGTGTCCTGCGACAGGAACAGGTCGAAGGGCGTGTCGGCGGGCTCGTCGTCGGGCGAGAGGTAGCCCGCGGCGAACGCGGTGTACACCTGATCGCCGGCGAGATCGACGTCGAACTCGGCGACGACGTCGCCGTCGTTGCTCTCGGTGTCGCCGCGGATCTGGAGGGTGT
>NZ_JBDGQZ010000037.1:0-65133 GCF_042218505.1 Halobellus sp. | reverse complement strand
TCGGCGACGACGTCGCCGTCGTTGCTCTCGGTGTCGCCGCGGATCTGGAGGGTGTAGGTGCCAGCAGGGACCTCGACGGTGCCCGACTCGCCGTAGGCGACGCCATCGTAAAGTGCATCGCCGCTGGATGCCACTGTCACGTCCACTGCGGGCGCGTCCGGCGACGCGTGCACGAGTCGGATGCGCGCGGTGTCGCCACCCGGAGCGGCGTTGTCGTCTTCGAGGATCAGCGGCTCGAAGGCCTGATCGGCACCGTCGCCGACCTCGCCGATCGCGGCGACGGTGTACGACGCTTCGGCCGCGACGGACACCGCCCCGGAGAAGACCGCCGTCTCCGGGCTGCCGGCCGGCGTGATCTCGACCTGCCGTTCGCCCGCGGGCACGTCGAGGTAGTCGCTGACGGCCCCGAACGCGACGTCTTCGAGGACCGCACTGTCGTCAACGTAGACGTCCACGTTGGGGGCGTTCGGTGAGAGGTGTGCGATGCGAACCGCGGCCGTGCCCGTCGGCGTCTCCGTCTCGGTTTCGGTCGGGGTCGGCGGCGGCGTGAGGGTGTCCGTCGGGGTCGCCGTCTCGGTCGCGGTGTCGGATCCGCCGCCGGACCCGCATCCGGCCAGGCCGGCCATTACGCCGGTACCAATTCCGAGCAATACTCGTCGCCGCGAGGTGGAACTGTTGTCTCGTGACATCCAACTCGAGTCTCGTATGACAGACTCATAATGTATTTCGCAACTCAGGCTAAAATCTCCCTCAACTGGGCATAAGATCCCTCGAGAATGCCGCTAACGCGAGATCTGACTCTGCCCCCCGAAAGGGCTAAATGCGCTTTGTTCGGAGTATTGAACAGTCACTCGGCGCGCACCCGAGGCCGGAGTCAGAAAGGATGCGCTCACGCACCTCGACCGGTCGAATGGGTATGCACGGAACCGGGAGTAGCAGGTCTGCCCCGTCGTCATCAGCCCATTCAGCTCACCGCGCCGATCCCGGTGGATTGATAACAGCGTGCAGAAAACGTCGGCAGGGATGGAAACGGTCCTCTGGCAGACTCTCGCCGGTACACGCGGAGGGCCGAACCGTGCCCGTATCCTACGCGCACTCGACGAACGCCCCCGGAACGCCAATCAGTTGGCTGAGGAAATCGACTTGGCGTACAACACGATCAGACACCATCTCGAGATTCTCGAGGACAACGGGATTATCACCAGCAGCGACGCGGACTACGGCACGATCTATCTGCCCAGCGACCGGGCGAGAACCCACTGGGAGACCATCGAGACGATACTCACCCGTATTGAGGAGTAATATGAACCACATAGGACTGTACCGACGATCGCGTTCGAGACCGCCCGAGACGAACGGGGGCGAGAGTCGATGTCGCTGATGCTGGATGCGGCGCGGATCGCGGCGGGCATCAACATCGTTCTCCTCCTCGTCGTGTTGCGGGTGTGGATCGGCACCTACCGAGAGATTCGCGCACCCTTCACCCTCGCGTCAATGATCTTCGCGACGTTCCTTCTGGCGGAGAACGTCGTCGCGCTGTACTTCTACTTCACTGCGCCATCGATGCCGTTGGTGGCCGTTCGGGTGATGATGCTCTTGCAGATCCTCGAAACCGGTGGCATCGGCGCGTTGACTTACGTGACCTGGCAGTAGTGCTACCGATTCTGGGCTCATCCGCAATCTTCCCCCCGAGCAGCACGTCACCACCTCGAACCTGGAACTGCCCGGGGAGAGACTGGACGCCTCGACGACTGATCCGGAGGTGACCCTTTTATGCTTGGATACCTAGTACCGCTGGGGTGAGACGATGCCCCTTGTACCGCACTACCCATCCGACGAACCTCGGCGTGAGCGCCGCACTCCGAACATCGACGACATTGTCGAAGACATCCTCGGTGGCGGCGACGACGACCCCGCAGCGGTCGTCGGGTGAACCCGATCGCTGGGGGTGCGGCGACCATTTTTTCGACCGTGGTATTCGATAGCGCACACACGGCATCGTGCACGCCGCACGCAACGAACAGCCCGTATTGGCAGACGAACTGCCCCGGTACTGGAACCACGGACTACCCAGGCGTCTTCGTCGTCTGGAACAGTCAGGGATCTGGGTAGTACCGATTGTTACTTCAATGCAGCAGTGAGACTCAAACCGAGATATTGATTACTTTTGATTTCATCTCAAAATTTGCCACTGTGATCTCGGAATTACAAAAATATTTTAACTATGCGAATGTATCTTCCAATGAATTTTAATACAGACGTTATAAATTGTGTAGCAAACTGCTATCGTATAGGAAATAAAGTAATATAGGTATTATGATCATTTGGGTTATTCAAATCAGACCGGTTACAATTTGGAAATATGATGCTATCGCCGGGAAATGACCAGAAATATAACCCCATAGAGTGCTATTGTGACAACGTATGACGGATAAAAAGACTCGGCGTCGGTTCCTCGAAGCAGCTGGTGTTGCAGGCGTTGCGGCTCTCGCTGGCTGCAGTGGGAACGGCGGCGGCAGCACGGAGACAGAGAGCGGTGGCGACGGCACCGCCGAAGACACGGAGACAGAAAGCGGTGGCGAGAGCAGCCGTCTCAGCTGGCACGCCGGTGGGACGGGCGGAACGTACTACCCGCTGTCGAACGAGTTCAAGACGATCGTCGAGGAGAACACGGACTTCTCGCTGAGCGTTCAGTCCACGGGCGCCAGCGTCGAGAACGTCGGTAGTCTCGCGGACGGCTCTGCGGACTTCGCGCTGATTCAGAACGACATCGCCTTCTTCGCGAAGAACGGCACGGGCATCGAGACCTTCCAGGGCAACGCCATCGAGAACATCCGCGGGGTCGCCACGCTGTACCCCGAGACGATCACGGTCGTCACCCTGCAGGGCACCGGCATCGAGACGCTCTCGGACCTGAGTGGCGCGACGATCAACACCGGCGACCTCGGATCGGGCACGCAGGTCAACGCGAACCAGATCCTCGAGGCGGTCGGCATCACTGACTTCACCGAACAGAACGCCGGCTTCTCGCAGGCGTCCGAACAACTCGCCAACGGCGATATCGACGCCGCGTTCGTCGTCGGCGGGTGGCCCGTCGGTGCGATCGAAGACCTCGCGACGACGAACGACATCCACATCGTGCCAATCGAAGGCGAGAACCGCCAGGCCGTCAAGGATGCCGCCTCGTGGTTCGCCGACGACACGATCCCCGCCAACACTTACAGTGGCGTCAGCGAAGCCGTCAACACCGTCGCCGTTCAGGCGATGATCGCCACGAACGCGGGCGTGTCCGCCGACACCGTCGAGACGGTTACCGCGGCCATCTTCGACAACGTCGACGATCTGTCGATCAAGACGGACTTCATCTCGGCCGACAGCGCACAGGACGGGATGTCGATCGAACTGCACGAGGGCGCTTCGGCGTACTTCGGCGCGTAATCAGACCGGTCCACTGCGCTTCGACGCTCCGGAGCGGTGACGCGGTCGGCGGGCCGGCCCGTCGATCCCGTTGTCGCCCGCTAACCCGTGATTACGACACATCTTCCATACTACGTTTACTCGACCCGACACACGTGATTCGGAACCCACTCAGAACCGGACGGGCCAGTCGCCTCCTCGGAGCGACGCTGCTCGTTCTCGTCGTCCTCGCTGTGGGCGTCGCTACCGCCGCCCCCACCGGACAGATCCTCGTCGTCGAGGACCTCGATACTGGCGAGGAGTACATTTCTCAGCCAGTCGACGACGGGAGCACAGTCGCGCTCGAATATATGCACAGCGTCGAGAAATCCCGCGTGTACGACGAGTACCGCGTAGACGGAGCGACGCTCGTGAACACCCGAATGGAGTTCGAGTCCTACGGCTGGGGGTTGCCGTCCCGGGTCAACGTCACAAACGTCAACGGGACGCTCGTGTACGATCCCCCGGAGCCGATCACCGAGTTAGAGACGCTCGCAGTCTCGCCGGGTCGGATCGCGAACCATACACTGATTATCGACGACCGACAGTATGACCTGGTCGCCGAAACGAACGCGAACGACGTTCGCATTCACATCGAGCGGCGAACGCTGCTGGATATCCTCCTATGACCACGAACAACCCGACCGACAGTGAGGAGCTATCGAGACAAGAGGCCGAAGAGCTCATCGACGAAATCGAACGACGGCGGTCCCTGAAAGGGCTCGCCGCCCTCACCGTCGCCGTAATCGGGATCGCTTTCTCGCTGTTCCAGTTACTGTTGGCGGCGCAGAGTTTCACGTTCACAGTCCCGTTACCGTTCGTTGCCGACTGGAACGCCTCGTTGCAACTCCTGCAGGCCAACGCCGTCCACGTCGCGTTCGCGTTGGTCCTGACGTTCCTGATGTTCCCTGCGAGTACGGGCGACGGCTTCGTCTCCCGGGGCCTCGGCCGTCTCGTCGCCGTCCTCACCGACCCCTTCGAGGGCGAAAGCCCGGTCGCTCGCCTCGTTGAAGCGATCCGCAATATGTTCCGGTGGGCGTTCGTCGACTCCGACCGATCCCGGGTGACGCCCTTCGACGTCGTCTGTATGATCGCGGCGTCGCTGGCGGCGCACTACTTCCTGACGGAGTTCTCCGAAATTCAAGATATGCGGGTGTTCGGGCTCGAGTCGGGCGACCCAGTCACCGTGGTCTACCCGTTCCTCCAGCCGATTCTCGGCGGGCTTCCGATCATCAGCGAGATGTCGTGGGCGCTGATCCTCGGCGCGATCGGCGTGCTGCTGGTGCTCGAAGCCACCCGCCGGACGCTGGGGCTCCCCCTGATGATCATCGTCGCGATCTTCATCGTCTACGCGCGGTGGGGCTATCTCATCAGCGGCAACACGCCGCTCCTCGGGCTGCTCGCGATCCCGCAACTGACCTGGCCGGACATCGTACAGAACCTCTGGTACAATACCGAAAACGGCGTCTTCGGCATCCCGGTCACGGTCTCCGTGAGCTTCATCTACATCTTCATCCTCTTCGGTTCGTTCCTCGAAATGAGCGGCGCCGGGCAGTGGTTCATCGACCTTGCGTACGCCGCAACGGGGACCAGAAAGGGCGGCCCCGCAAAGGCGAGCATCCTCGCGAGCGGCTTTATGGGGACGATCTCGGGGTCGTCGATCGCTAACACCGTCACGACGGGGGCGTTCACCATCCCGCTGATGAAGGAGTCTGGCTACTCGGCGGAGTTCTCCGGCGCGGTGGAATCCTCGGCGTCGTCAGGCGGTCAGATCCTCCCACCAGTGATGGGCGCGGCGGCGTTCCTGATGGTCCAGTACACCGCGACGCCGTTCGCGGAGATCATCATCCTCGCGACGATTCCGGCGATCGTCTTCTTCTTTGGCGTCTGGGTGATGGTCCATCTGAAAGCTGTCGAAGAGGGCATCGGCGGTATCGACGCGGCCGAGACTGCTGATACAGTTGAGCACCTGAAGCAGGGCTGGTTCTATCTCGTGCCGATCTTCCTCCTGCTGTTTTATCTCATCGTCGAACGGCTCTCGGTCTCACGCTCTGCGTGGTTCACGCTCGTCGCTCTGGTCGCGCTGATCACCTTCATCGCGGCGTACAGTGAGAAGACGCGACTCACGCTGTTCGGTTCGCTCTCGATTATCTTCGGCGCGGAACTGCTCAGCCACGTCGTCGCTGGCGTCCCGGTCGCGCGGCTGGTGGGTGGTGGCGGTGGTGCCGGTCTTCCGGTCGCCGAAGCCTTCGGTATCGTCGGACCGCGGGTCGGCTGGTATGCGATGCTCGCCGGAGGCATAACGATGCTGATCCACACCGACGTGCAGTCGAAACTCCTCGATCTCAACCCTACAGTTCAGAGCGCGGCCGAGTCTGCCGGTGATCGGGCGGGACGGAACCTCGGGAAGAACCAACTCTTCCGCACGGGGACGTTCGTGATCAAATCGATGGAAGAGGGTGCACGGACGGCCGTCCCCGTCGTCGTCGCGGTCGCCGCTGCCGGCATCATCCCGGGCGTGATCAGCGTCTCGGGTCTTGGCCCGAATCTGACCTCGCTGCTGTTGGCACTGTCCGGCGGTTCGATCGTCGTGATGCTGATCGTCACCGCCATCGCGAGCATTATCCTAGGGATGGGGATGCCCACGACGGTCACCTACATCATCCTGATTTCGATGCTCGCAACGCCGCTTGTCGAGTTCGGGATCCCGCTACTTGCGGCACACCTGTTCATCCTCTACTTCGGCGTCATCGCCGACATCACCCCGCCGGTCGCAGTTGCGGCGTACGCAGCCAGCGGGGTCGCTAAATCCGACCCCTTCGAGACGGGCGTGAAGGCGTTCTCGCTCTCGCTGAACAAGGCGATCGTGCCGTTCGCGTTCGTGCTTGCCCCCGGCATCGTTCTCCTGAGAGAGAAGGCAAACGCGGCCGACCTACCGCTGCGTGAGAAGTACCGCGTCGTCTCGTTCGCGGATCTGGCCGAAGTTTCCTACTCGATCCCGGAGATCCTGATCCCCGTCGCCGGGGTGTTTCTCGGGGTCATTGCGCTCGGCGCGACGGTCATCGGAACGCTCTATGGCCGGGTCGGACGGGGCGAACGTGCGGCGTTCGCGCTCAGCTCGATACTGCTTATGGCACCCCTGTTGCTCTCGACGATGGTGTTCGACCTCATCGGGTTCGCCGGTGTGACGATTTCGGTCAACGGCCTCCTGCTCGAACTCGCCCTGCGCGGCGTCGGATTCGTCCTCTTCGTCGCGCTGGTGGCCAAGAACAGGCGTGAGGCCACGCCGACGGAGACGTCGCCGACGACCGCCTCGACCTGAACCGTGACCGCGACGCGCCGCCGTCGACCGACAGCATAAGGTAGCCGCACGATGGAGTATCGCGCAAGATCCCACCGTACGACGTGGCTCGTCTCTGCACGTTTGCCCGACCGAGAGGTCGGGAACGCAGACGGTCAGGCGCCACACACGGAGGAGCCAGTATATGTCGATTACAGCAAAGGTACATATCGAACACGAGCACCTCGCGCTGGTCCCGACGCTGCAGCGACTCGGGGACGTGAAGATCCGCGTGATCACCCAGGGGACGACCGATCCGGGGTCGACGTACTTTCCATTTCTGATCGAGTACGACGACCCCGAGGAACTCGAAGCGGCGCTGGCGGACGACGTCACAGTCGAGGCGTTCGAGCTGATCGACCGGACCGAAGAGACGGCAATCTACTACATTGCGCACACGCCGCAGACCCGGCTCATCAGCAGCATCGTCACCGACGAGAACGGCTTTCTCGTCCACACGGAAACCGAGAACGGCGGGTGGATAGTCCATCTACTGCTGCCGAACCGGGCCGCCCTCAACTCGATCTGGGAGTACGCAATCGCGAACGACATCGCGCTCGACATCGTCGAGATCTACAGCAACGAGGACGCGAGCGGCGACTCGTCGTACGGCCTCACCGACGAACAGCGGGAGGCGCTCCAACTCGCCTTCTCGGAGGGGTACTTCAACGAACCCCGGGACATCTCTCTCAGCGAGGTCGCCGAGCAGATGGATCTCTCGTCGACGGCGATGAGCGGTCGACTCCGTCGTGGAATGCGGAACCTGATTGGTGCGACGATCGCCGAGCGAGAGAGCGACTGACCGGGACTGCCGACGAGCGAGATACCCCGACGCCGGTCGCTCTCGCAGTCGGGAAAGTCCTCGTCGCCCCACCTCTCACTCCGGTGCACGCACTGCAATCGCCACAGCGGGAGCACTACCGTCATTCCAGAACGGAAACCCGATCCCCGACTCGGAGCCGTTGTCCCCTTCGACGACCCGTGCCAGAATCATCGCCGCGTAGTGGTGATCGAAGGCCGCCGGGTCGGCCCACTCCGGAAACGTCTCCGCGCGCTGTTCGACGAACCGCTCGCGGAATCCCGGTGTCTCGGTCCCCGTCTCCGGGTCGCGCGCGGGAACGATACACCGGCCGCAGGAGTCGAGCCCCTCGAATTCGACACTCCCGATCTCGAACCGCGGTGCCTCATCGCTCACGAAGCGGTCCTCCCAGAACGCCGGCACGCCCGAAACCTCGACGTTCGCGCGCATCCGTCGGCGGCCACTCTCGGGCGTCATCCCCTCGAACCACGACGCGATCTCCTCGACGCTACCGGTGCTCAAAACCGAGAGCCCCATCTCTCGGCGGTCGACGAACCCGCGACTGTCGTCGCGTTCGAGCGTGAGATCCACCTCGAAGAACTCGCTGAACCACGTTTCGGCCCGTTCGCGGTCGTCGGGGAGCACGAATCGCTCGGTCTCGCCGGCGGGCGTTTCGACGACGAACGCGCCCGTCTCCGGGCCGAAATCAGTCCGAAGATCGTGAACGCGATCCGTGCGCTTTCCGTTGAGGACCTTCCCGCTAGAATGCAAAAGGGCGAATTCGCGGTCGTGGGCGAGCGTCCCGCCGTCGAGAGTCCGTGCCGCGTCGACGTCGACCCCGTCGAGTCCCTTCACCGGATAGACGCGGAGTCGTTCCAGTCGGGTCATCGTTCCTGTGTGGTCGGCCACGAGTGTGGTAGCGTTTGTGGTCGCGTTGGGAGAACGTGGCGCGCTGCCCGCACCAGATGTCGCTCTCAGCGTTCAGTGCGGTAGACCGGCCGGAGCGCGGTTGCGTCTTTGTCGTAGCCGAGCCAGAGACTGAGACCGACGGCGACGAACACGAGATAGACGGGGAACAGCAGTACGAGCGTGTACGCAAAGAGCAGTAGCGTCAGCGCGCCGCTCCAGTACAGTACCCCGATACCCGTCAGTCCGACCAGTGCACCCGCGAACATCCCGAGCCGAAACGCGCGTGCCGCGTCCGGGCCCGGAGCGGGACGAGACGATTGCATACGCGCGTTTCGAGGCGCGAGAAAATAAGTGATGCGCGGTATGGACTGGTATATCACGGTGGGGTCCTCCGCGGCTGGGATAAATGTGCGGTACTATCAACGTCATCTTTTATTGAGTTCTATTGTGTGTGTTCAGGGGATGTCAGGGGACCACCCGAACCACCCAAGTATCGATCAATCCGACCGCACCCTCCCGCGTAATCTTCGGCAGACTGGTGACCCCGGGATTCGGATGCTGGTTTCGACGCGCGTCCGCAAGTCGCCGTTCTTCGACAAGTCGTTCAACGAGGAAGGCGCCTGGCGAGCAACAGTATATAACCGGATCTACCACCCCCGCGGCCTCGTCGAACCCGAGGACGGCGGAGCGATGGCCGAGTACGAAGCGCTGACCGAGAAGGTGACGCTGTGGGACGTTTCCGTGGAACGACAGATCCGCGTGAAGGGCCCCGACGCGGAAGCGCTCACCGACTACGTCATCACTCGTGACGCCACCGAGATCGAGACGATGCACGGCAAGTACGTCATCCTCTGCAACGAGGACGGCGGCATCCTCAACGACCCGATCCTTCTCCGAGTCGAAGACGACGAGTTTTGGTTCTCCATCTCGGACTCGACCCTGATGCAGTGGCTGCAGGGCGTCAACGTGGGAATGGACTTCGACGTCGAGATCGACGAGATCGACGTCGCTCCGATGCAGATCCAGGGCCCGCTCTCCGAGGACGTGATGGTCGAAGTCGTCGGCGAGGAAGTCAGCGAGATTCCGTACTACGGCCTGATGGAGGCCGAAATCAACGGCGCGTCCGTGCTCGTGAGCCAGACCGGGTTCTCCGGCGAGAAGGGCTTCGAGATCTACGTCCGCGACGCGACCAAGAACGCTGAGCGCGTGTGGGACCCCGTGATCGAGACCGTCAAAGACCACGGCGGCCGTCAGATCGCGCCGGGACACCACCGCCGCATCGCTGCGGGGATCCTCTCGTGGGGCCAGGATATGGACCACGAGACCTCGCCGTTCCAGGTCAACCTCGGCTACCAGGTCCCCGACAACAAGGAGGGCGACTACATCGGCAAAGAAGAACTCGAGCGCCAGCAGGAACTCATCGAGAACGGCGAGTACCCGTTCAACCTCAAGATGGTCGGCCTCAAGATGGCCGGCGAGCCGATCCGCGACTACGCGCCTGACTTCTGGCTCATCTCCGATCCGGAGTCCGGCGAGGAGTGCGGTTATATGACGTCGCCGTGGTGGAACCCCGACCTGGAGACCAACATCGGTCTCGGCTTCGTTCCCGCCGATCAGCTTCAGGACGCTGCGCAGGCGACCCTCGACGACGAGATCTACGAGGATGACCTCGACCTCGAGTTCGAGGTGTACCTCCCCGACGAGTACGCCGAAGAGGAAGGCGAGCCGGTGTTCGCGACTGTCGCGGAAGTCCCGTTCAAGGAATCCGTGAACCCGAGCGCCCGCGAGCAGGCGAAACTGAACGCGCGCGCAGACGCCGAATCCGAGTAACGCCCGAACGGCCCCGGTTCTGCCGGGCCTGATTCGCTCGGAGGGTCCAGTCGACTCCGACTTCGATTCTCCCCTCTTCTGTGGTGCACTCGCTACGGTGAGCGCCGCCGCAGCGCAGTTCGGCTTCAGAAATGTATTCTCGACTCGTGGTCGTCTCTGCCCGCGAACGGTGTGGACGCAACCGACGACGCCGGGAGTGTAACGGTGCACTACCCAGTGAGCGTGACCGGCCGATCGGCCGAGAGCATCACGTCCCGAACGGTGCTTCCGAGCAGCACCTGCTGCACGCCCGAGCGCTTGCGGCCGCCCATCACAATCCCGGTCGCACTCCGCGATTCCGCCTCGTCGACGATCGACTCTGTGACACCGCCACCCACCGCGACGCGTTCGGTGTCGATGCCGTGCGCTTCGAGTGCGTCGGCGGCCTCGACAGCGGCGTCGATGTCGCCGAACTCGTGATCCGGCGCGCCCCTGTAATCCTGCCCGGGGAACACGTAGAGAACAGTCGCCTCTACGTCGTCTGGGGCGGCCGGGAGACTCGTGACGTAGTTCACCTGGTGCTGGACCCGGTCAGCGTTCGCGTCTACCGGGAGCAGCAACTGTCGTGTCCCCCGGTGGAACGACATCTCTGTCCCGGTCATCGTCACCGGCCGGTCGGTCGAGACGAACACGTCGTTGACGACGCTCCCGATGAGCAACCGTGCGACGCCCGAGCGCTTGCGACCGCCCATCACTAGTTCGTCGGCAGCGATGTCGTCGGCGACGTCGATGATCTCTCTCGCGATCGTTTTCCCGCCCTCCACTCGCCGCTCGACGGCGACATCGTTCGTCTCCAGGTACTCCGCGGCCCCGACCACGGAGTCTATGTCCGAGAAGTCGATGCCCTCGTCGGTCTGAAGCGAGTCGGGCGGGACGACGTACAGCACCGTTACTTCGGCTTCCGAAGCCGATTCAGTCAGCGCTAACGCGTGGTCTGCTTGCGCGAGCGCCCGCTTTTCGTCCGCGTCGACTGGCACGAGAACTCGGAACATAGTCCACTACAAACGATAACATCAGATATAGTAAAATGATCGTCGAATCCCAGAAACCTGTAATCGCGGGCGCCGAGATCCTCGTTACTCGTAGAGGGTGTACTCGTCTGTCAGTTCGTCGACCCGCGTCGCGACCTCCGAGAGCGTCTCCTCGTCCTCCGGATCGTCGATGATGCGGGCGATGAGATCTGCGACCTCACGGCACGTCGATTCGGTGAATCCGCGAGTGGTCACGCCGGGCGTGCCGATGCGGATCCCGCTGGGATCGAATGCCGACCGCGTCTCGCCGGGCACCGTGTTCGCGTTCAGCACGACGCCAACGGATTCGAGCGCCGACTCGACGGTCTTGCCCGTCGTGTCCGGGTGCGACGGACGTAGGTCCACGAGCAGCAGGTGGTTGTCGGTGCCGCCCGAGACCAGCGTGAAACCGTGTTCCTGCAGGCGGTCGGCCATCGCCTGTGCGTTCGCGACCGTCTGTTCGGAGTACGCTTGGAAGTCGTCGGTGAGCGCCTCACCGAATCCGACGGCTTTGCCGGCGATGCTGTGCATCGCGGGGCCGCCCTGTGCGCCGGGGAAGACCGCGTTGTCGATTGCGTCGGCGTACTCGTCGTCGCACATTATGATCCCGCCGCGTCCGGCGCGGATGGTCTTGTGTGTCGACCCCGTGACGAAGTCTACGACTCCGACCGGTGAGGCGTGGACGCCAGCGGCGACGAGTCCGGTGATGTGGGCGATGTCCGCGAGGTGGTAGGCGTCAACCGAGTCGGCGGCTTCCTGAATCCGCTTCCACTCGACTTCGCGTGGGTACGCGGAGTAGCCCGAGACGATAATGTCCGGATCGAACGACTCCGCCTTCTCGGCCAACCCTTCGTAGTCGATGTACCCCGTCTCCTCGTCGACTTCGTACTGCTCGACCTCGTAGGTCTTGCCGGCGAAGTTCGCGGGGTGGCCGTGCGAGAGGTGCCCGCCGTGCGTCAGATCCAGCGAGAGGATCTTGTCGCCCGGATCGAGCATCGCCAGATAGACCGCCATATTCGCCTGGGATCCCGAGTGCGGCTGGACGTTGACGTGGTCGGCACCCCACAGTTCTTTCGCTCGATCGATCGCCAACTGCTCGACGTCGTCGGCGTACTCACAGCCCGCGTAGTAGCGCTCGCCCGGGTAGCCTTCGGCGTAGTTGTTCGTGAGTTCAGAACTCTGCGCTTCCATCACGGCTTGCGAGACGTGATTCTCGCTGGCGATCATCGACAACGTATCGTTCTGTCTCTGACGCTCGCCTCTGAGCGCCTCGGCGACGTCCGGATCGACCGACGCGACAGTCTCATATGTCATACTTCACCCTCGGGGCTGGATGGGCAATAACTCTCTGTTTGGCACAATTTACCTGACTTTCGAAAGGCTGAGTAACTCGGCTCGTCGGTGTCGTAAGTATTCATTAGTGTGGGAGGTTCGTGTGATGGACGCGCCGTATCGGCACTGCATCGGCGTCGTCTCGGTTGGTGATCGGTTAGCTCTGCAGTTGGCTCTGTCGCCAGTTCTCGAGATCCGGGGTCTGATTGAACGTGTAGATGTGCACGCCGCGGATCCTGTACTCGTCGTCGTTCACGTACGGCGCGAGTCCTTCGATCAGGTCGTCGGGCCGGTAGCGTCCGCGCGAGCCGACCAGTTGCTTGACGAACCCGAAGATTCCAGTCGTCTTCCGCAGGAACTTCACCGAGTCGCCGACGCCGACCTTCTGTGAGATGCTCAGGAGGCGCTGATAGTTCATCACGCCCGGGATGCCGACCTCGACCGGGAGGTCCACGCCGCGGGCACGAATGTCTTCGATCCACTCCAGGATCGCGTCAGGATCGTAACACAACTGCGTCACGATGTAGGTCGCATACGGGGCCTTCTTTTCCATCGACGCCGCGAGTTCCTCCTCGTCGATGAAGTCGTGGCCCTCCGGGTAGCCCGTGATGCCGACTTCATCGAACTCGTACTCCAGATCGTCGAGCGCAACGAGGAGGTCGTAAGCGGACTCGAACTCGCCGGCCGGTTCTTCCCTGTCGCCGCCTGGAACGAAGATATCGGTGACGCCAGCCTCCCTGAGGCGTCGACAGATCTCTTCGAGTTGCTCTGGTCCCTCGATGTAGCGGGCCGCGATGTGCGGGACGACCTCGTAGCCATCGGCGGCAGCGTCCTCGGATCGCTCGATTGTGCGTTCGATACCGAGCTTCGGCGAGGTGGTGATCGCGATGCTCGCTCCATCCGGCAGTTCCTGGATCTCCTCATCGAAACTGTCGAATGGCATCAACTCGAACCGCGCCTCAGTCAAGAGGAACTCCACGCCGGACTCGGCGTCTCGTTGGGTACCTAGTGCCATACTATGTATACAGGGGCTGAACCCACTTTTGTCTATGGGCAATGATCCCGAACCTAGTCGCACGTACCGGAATGTAGTTACTATTGAGCGTCGCCCGCTGTGACTGATTCGACGCCGCACTTCCGAGAGTGAGCCGACGACCGAGCGCTACGCGCGCTCGATCGTACACTGCCTGATCCGCCCGGTCACAGTCTCGACGGTGCAGCGCTCCGTTGACGCGTTCGAGACGCGACACAACACGAGGTCGAGGACGTTGAGTTGCCGCAGGAGACGGCGCGTCCGGTCGTGATCCAGGCCGAGTTCTCGCCCGACTTCGTGAACGGTGCGTGAATCGACGATGGCTTCAATCACGTCGGGCAACGTGAGCGTCTCCGGCAGGCCGATGCCGTCGGCGATCAACTGTTCGTCCGGAAGCGTCTCCGGGGTCAGCAGATTCTCCGAGTCCTCCAGCGTGGCCCGGGAGTCGTCGCCGTCCGCGTGGGAGTCTGGCGAGTCTTCGGATCCGGAGGGGGATTTCGTTTCAGCCTGTGGCGCGCGCTCTGATACTGTTTCTGCCGGGGACTCTGACGTTGCCGTTGCAGCGGTCGTCTCTGGCGCTGTGTCGTTCGCGTCCGACTTCATCGTCGTGCCCGCCACGTCGGTCTCCTCCTCGTCGTCGTCCGACGATTCCGAGTCAGCGGTGGCTTCGACGCTCTCAGACGACGGTTCCTTTTCGACATCCTCGCTGTCGGCCCGGGACATCCCGGCCTCGTCGAGCGTGTAGGACCTCGGCGAGTGGACTCCCGCATCGATCATATATCGCCGCACCGTCTCCGCGGAGACGTCCATCTCGATCCGTTCGCTCATCTCGTCAAACGTCTCGCAGGTCTCGTACAGTCGCCGGAGATACGCGGTGTCCTCGTAGGGCGGAATCGACTCGTCGCGAACTGCCGTCGCCTCGTCGCCCGCCGCGTCCGAAGAGTCCGACTCTCGGGTCGATTGGTCCGACCGCAGCTCCCCGCGACCGTCCGTGAGACTCTGCCTGGGTTCGTCGGGAGAAACGGTCTCCTCGTACTCTTTGGGCCGGTCGTTACTCTCGACTGACGCCGAGATCCCGTCAGCGGAGTCCGAGGACTGCAGCGACAGGGAGTCCTGTGCTGTAGATTCTGACGCGCCCGACGGCGTCGGTGCGGCCGCTTCGGTTCGCTCGGCGCCCCAACTTCGCGGTTCGCCGGAGCGACCGTCTGCTGGGGCGCAGCCTCGCCCTTCCTCCGAGCGACTCTCCGTCGGGGCGCAGATCACGACTTCGAGCGTCGCCTCCACTGTCGCTCCGTCCAGTGTCGCCTCGACGGGGCTGACGGCGAGATCCGCGTCGGTACCGCACGTCTCGGCACTCGGTCGAACTCCGGAGAGCCGGAGGTCGAACTGCAAGCCGTCGTCTGTGGCGTCCGACGGTTCGAGCGTGACGCAGTCGTCGCCGTCCAGTGGAACGTCGATCTCGACTGTGGCACGGAGTTCGCCGTCCTCCCCGTCTGCGGCCGCCTCAACCCGGTCGACGGACCGACCGTCAGCACCGAGCTGTTCGATGACGGACGCGAGCACGTCGAACGAGGAGTACGGCTGCTTCGCCATATCTGCGTGATACGACACACTGTGACTGGTTAACGATCAATGTGGAATGATGAGGGGATTCAAATACTCGACCGATCAGCGACCCCGGTTCGAGTCGTTCTCCCCGGTGAGAATTACCCGCTCTCGGCCTGTCCGCGAGATGGCTACGCGACGCTGGCGATGCTCGCGAGGCGCTCGCCGGTGACGACGACGCGGCCACGAGCCACAGAGAAGATGATCCCCTCTCCGGTCGCTTCGATGGTCTCGAGCCGCTCGAACGTAGCGGGGTCGTACACCGCACCGACCTCCTCGCCGCTCGCCACCATCGCCCCGATCGCGAGGTCGTCGCGGAGTTCGAAGAGCCCGGACGTCTGTGCGACGACGCGTGGGACGTCGTCGCGGAGCAACCGCTGCTCGGGGCTCGGCTCGGGTGCCGCTTCGAGCACGTCGCACTCGCGAAGCACGTTCCAGACGCCGTCGGCACCGGACTGGGCCGCCTCGCGGCTCACCGTCCGGCTATTGTACAGTTCGGCGGTGATCGCTGGGACGCCCGCCCGCGCCGCCGCCAGCCGGAACTTCCCGGAAAACTCCTCGGCGTCGCCGTCGCTCTCGGGGTCGATCGGATCCTCGTTGACGAGCACGTCGTCGGTTCCGAACGCTGAGGCGAGCGCGCGTGCCTCGAAGTCCGACTCTCTGAACCGGACGTGTTCCAGCATCTCAGGCATCCCCGTATGGAGGTCGATGGCGGCGTCTGCGTCCTCGACGAGCGGCCAGACGTTCGCGACCAGCCGCTCTTGGAGACTTCCGTCATCGTCGCCCGGCCAGATGCGGTTGAAGTTCGCGTTGAAGGCGTCGAGGGCCTCCGGCGTCAGATACGAGCGGTGATCGAACGCGATCGGATTCACGACCGGCACGACGACGACGGTACCGGCGATTTCGGCGTCGACGAGTCGCCGGTGCAGGCGTCGCAGCGCCGCCGGGCCGTTGAGTTCGATCCCGTGTTGGGCCGCTTGCACGAAGATCGTCGGCCCGGGGCCGCCCTCGTAGCGGTGAACGGTCACGGAGACGTCGCGACCGGAGGGGAAGCGCCCGAGGTGGCGGCTGGCGGTGGTGTGACTCGCGGAGGCGTGCTCCATACCTGGAGGGGGTGTCGGCGAGACAAAAATCCCGGGCATCGGGTCGTCGGCCCGAGGGCTGGCTCCCGGGTTGCCGGTCGCCGAAGCAGCGACGCGTCGACCGGTAGGGCCGTGGATGAGGCGGACAGTCGGCACGCGTCGTCGAACCCGCATCGGCGTGCCGAGCAAGCGCGGCCCGACGCGGGGTGGGTCTCACTGCACGGCGACCCTGGCCCCGTCTTCGGATATAAACCCTCACTCCGGTCGGTCCGTACGTTTATCAGTTCCCTGAGCCACGCATCCGGTATGCACCTCGAAGAGACCACGTGGACCGACGCCGAGGCCGCAGAGACGCATCTCGCCCTCCTGCCGGTCGGCAGCACCGAACAGCACGGCCCGCACGCGCCGCTCGGAACCGACACACTGGACGCGGAGGCCGTCGCCGAGGCCGCCGCCGGGCAGTACGCGGATCCGGTCGTCGTCGCGCCCGCCATCCCCGTGGGCATCGCCGAGGAACACCGCCAGTTCGCGGGAACGCTCTGGACGAGCGAGGACACGTTCCGCTCGTACGTCCGCGACGTAGTCGGCAGTCTCGCCTCTCACGGGTGGGATCGGGTGGCCGTCGTCAACGGCCACGGCGGAAACATCGCCGCGCTCCGGGAGGTGACGGCGCGGATTGTCCGCCACGACGACGCCTTCGCGATCCCGTTCACCTGGTTCGACGAAGTCGGCGACCACAGCGCCGAGATGGGCCACGCCGGCCCGCTCGAAACCTCGATGCTTCGCCACGCGGCTCCCGAGACGGTTCACGAGGACCGACTGGGAGCCGCCGCCGCGGACGGAAGCGACGGCTGGGGCGAGTGGCAAGGACGAGTCAACCTCGCGGTCGACTCTCACGAATTCACCGACAACGGCGTCGTCGGCGACCCCAGCGAGTCCAGCGCGGACCTGGGCGAGGAACTGCTCGATCGCTCGGCGACCGCGCTGTGTGACCTTCTCGATGCGATCCGCGACCGCGATCCGGGACCTCGCGCGACGGAGTGATCCGCCGGGGTAATCCACGAAATATTAGAAAATTGATTATTCGAGGCCGCACGTCCTGATTTATTTCGTCAATGGGGTCGCTCACCGTCTTGCCGCGACACGTATTTTGTCGTCCACGCCAAGAGGCGATATAACCTATGGATGCAACTGAAGACTTACCGGAGCAAGCGGGAACTGTCATCGTCGGCGCTGGCATCGTCGGCTGTAACCTCGCGTACCAGTTGACGCAACTGGGGCGTGAGGACGTCGTCGTCGTGGACCAGGGGCCGATGCCCACGACTGGCGGGTCCTCGACGCACGCACCGGGGATTATGTTCCAGACCGCGGAATCGAAGGAACTCTCGCAGTTCGCCGATTACAGCCGTCGCGTTTACTCGGATCTCGAAGGGGCCGACGGCCAGCAGGCCTACAACGAAGTCGGCGGCATCGAAGTCGCGCGGTCCGAAGAGCGGATGGACTTCCTTCAACGGCGCGTCGAGCACGCTGAAGCGTGGGGTATCGATGACCCACAGTTGCTCTCGCCCGAAGAAGTCACCGAGCATCTGCCGCTGGTTGACGACGAGCAGATCCTCGGCGGGTACTACTCGCCGTCCGACGGACAGGTCTCTGGCGTCGTCGCCTGCGACGCCCTCGCCCGGGAAGCAATCGACCGCGGCGCGACGTTCGTGCCGCACACGCGCACGGAAGACGTCGAGACCACCGGTGGCGCGGTCCAGAGCGTCGTCACGGAGCGCGGGGAGATCGAGTGCGACGAAGTCGTGGTCGCCACGAACATCTGGGCGCGGCAGTTGGGCGAGAAACTCGGTGTTCACCTCCCGGTCGCACCGGTCGAGCACCAGTACACGATGACCGAGTCGCTCCCGGAACTCGCAGAGAGCGCGGTCGACGTCACCGACCACCCCCTCTTCGAGAACTACGAGAACGTCTCCGGCGAGAAGGCAACGCGACTGCTCGTGGGCCCGGACCGACCGATCCTCCGGGACCAAGACAACGCGATGTACTTCCGCACCCACGGCGATTCTTACGGGATCGGTTCGTACAACCACGAGCCGATCGTCCCCGATCCGCAGGAACTCGGCGGCAACGACCCCGACGGCGAGCAGGGTTCCGTCCACGAGTTCACCGAGCAGCATATGAACACTGCGACGCACCCGGACCGGCCGGACAAGGCGCCGCGACAGGCCAGCGACGAACTCCTGCCCGCCACCGACGGCGCGAATCTGGACTTCAAGTACAACGGGATGTTCTCGGAGTCGCCGAACGGGTTGCCGATCCTCGGTCCCGTCGAGCAGTACGACGGCCTCTGGACCGCGACGGCAATCTGGGTTACACACGCAGGCGGGGCGATGCGCGCCCTCGCCCAGTGGATGGAGACCGGCGTCCCGCAACTCGACGGCGAGCCGATGGACCTGGCGCACTGCGACGTCAACCGCTTCGACGAACACGAGGGCAGTTGGGACTTCACCCGCGACATCGGCGCGGAGGAGTACCGCATCGTCTACAACGTGATGCACCCCAAGTGGGTCTGGACGGAGAACCAGCGGGACGTCCGCCGGACGCCGATGTATCACTCCCACAAGGAACTCGATGCCGAACTGTGGGCCGAAGCGGGCTGGGAAGAACCGCAGTGGTTCGAGTCCAACGCAGACCTCGTCGAGAAGTACGAGGATCAGATCCCCGACCGCGACGAGTGGACCGGCAAGTACTGGTCACCGATCGAGGGCGCGGAGGCGCTGAACGTCCGCGAGAACGTCGGCCTCCACGATATGACCTCGTTCAACAAGATCGAGGTCGTCGGGAGCGACGCCGGTGCGTTCGTCCAGCGGCTCTGTACGAACGATATGGACCTCGCGGTCGGCGACGTGAAGTACACGCTGATGTGTAACGACGCCGGCGGCGTCCGGGCCGACATTACGGTCACCCGCACCGACGAGGACCGCTACCTCCTCCTGACGACGGGCCGAGAGGTCGGAAACAACCACGTCGCCTGGGTTCGAGCGCACTCGCCCGACGACGTCGTCGTCAACGACGTGACCTCCAGTCTCGCCGCGATGGTGTGCACGGGCCCCAACGCTCGGAAGGTGCTCTCGGAGGTCACTGACGTCGACCTCTCCGACGAGGCCTTCCCGTTCTTCAGCAGCCAGGAGTTCTTCGTGAAGAACATTCCTGTCCGTGCGCTCCGCGTGTCCTACGCCGGCGAACTCGGCTGGGAACTGTACACGCCCTCGGAGTACGGCGAGCGCCTCTGGGAGTATCTCCTCGAAGCCGGCGAAGCGTACGGGCTGCGCCCGTACGGAAACGGCGCGCTCAACGCGCTCCGCATCGAGAAGGGCTTCCGGCTGTGGGGGCAGGATCTCCACACCGAGCACGACCCATACGAGGCGGGCCTCGGTTGGGCCGTCGACACCGACACCGACTTCATCGGCAAGGACGCCCTCTCGGACTCGGTGGCGGCGGTCGCCGACGGCGGCGAACCGAGCCAGGAAGTCGCCTGCCTGACGCTCGACGACGAGAGCGAGACGATCCTGCCACACCGCCCGGTGTTCGCGCCTGACGGCGGGGACGCACTCGGATACGTCCACAGCGCGGAGTACGGCTACACGGTGGGCGCGTGTGTCGCCTACACCTACCTCCCGCCCCAGCACGCCGAACCGGGGACCAAAGTGGAGATCCTGTACGAGGGCGAGCGGTACGCTGCGACCGTGCGTGAGGAACCGCTCACGTAACGAGCAGGGACCGCTGCTGCCCCGTCGTATCGCCAGACTGTCAGACTGTGGTTCGCGCACACGAGGGCGCGAGACTAGTTTTTGGCTGACCGACAAGAAGAGGCTATCTCCCGCTTTTGCTCCGGTAAACGCCTCTTTGTTGTCGGGAGGCGAACGGCCACCGTTGTCTTTATGCCCGTGACAGAGTCACCGAGAGACAGGAACAATGAGTGCAGACCTCCCATCACAGGCGGAAACCGTCGTCATTGGAGCCGGCGCGGTCGGCTGTAGCGTCGCGTATCATCTCAGCGAAGTTGGTGCCGAGGACGTCGTCGTCGTTGATCAGGGCCCACTTCCCGTCACCGGCGGGTCGTCGGTTCACGCCCCGGGGATTATGTTTCAGACGTCGCCCTCGAAGATCCAGACCAAAGCGGCCTACTACACCAGCCGTCTTCTCTCGGACGCGGGCGTTTACGCCGAAGTGGGCGGGATCGAACTCGCCCGCAGCGAAGACCGGATGGACTTCCTCCGCCGCCGGGTCGAGTGGGCGGAGTCCTACGGCCTTCCGGAGCCGCAACTGCTCTCGCCGGAGGAAGTCACCGAGCATCTTCCCCTCGTCAACGAGGACGAGATCCTCGGCGGATATTACTCGCCGACCGACGGCCGTGTGGACGGCATCGCGGCCCTACAGTGGTACATCGCCAAGAGCGATGCCGCCGACTTCTACGGCAACGTCGAGGTGACCGACCTCGACGTCAGCGGCGGGTCTGTCGGCGCGGTCGAGACCGACCGCGGAACGATCGACTGCGACCGTTGCGTTATCGCAACTAACAACTGGGGCTACCAGACGGCGCAGATGGCCGATCTCGACCTCCCGATTGCGCCGGTCGAGCACCAGTACGTCGTCACCGAAGCCCTCGAAGAACTCGCGGGAGCCGACTCCAACGTCGGCAACAACACTGAGGGGCTGGAGGTTCCGGGGAACAGCGACATCCAGGAGTATATGAGCGAGGGACCGCACCGACCGGTCGGCCGCGACCAGGACAACTCGCTGTACTTCCGGACCCACGGGGACTCGATCGGGCTCGGATCGTACAACCACGAGACCCTCTCGGTCGACCCCGACGCGATGGGCAAAAACACCGAGGACAGCCAGGCGTCAGTTCACAGTTTCACTAGCGAACACTGGGAGAAAGCCACCCACCCGGACCGCGAGAAGTCCCCGAAGCAGGCGTTCGACGAACTGCTGCCCGCCACGAAAGATGTCGAGTACGAGGCGACCGAGAACGGCATCTTCGTGTTCACTCCCGACGGGATGCCCGCCATCGGGCCGACCCACGTCGACGGCCTCTGGAGCGCGCTCGCCATCTGGTGGACGCACTCCGGCGGCTATGGGAAGATCCTCGCCGAGTGGATGGAGAACGGCGTGCCGCGGCTCCCGTCCGGGCCGGTCGACACCGGCGGCGTCCACGTCCGCCGGTTCAGTCCTCACGCGGGCGAGAAGGACTACTTCGTCGACAAGGGTGCGACGCGCTACCGCCAGGTCTACAGCATCGTCGAACCGCGGTGGCAGCCTGACACGCACCGCGGTCTCCGGACGAGTCCGTTCTACCACCAGCAGAAGGAACTGGGCGCGGAGTTCTACCAGTCCGGCGGCTGGGAGTCCGCGCAGTGGTACGACTCGAACGCCGACCTCGTCGAGGAGTACGAGGCTCAGATCCCCGACCAGGACGGCTGGCAGTCGATCAACCGCTCGGAGATCGAGGCCGCCGAGCATCTTCACACCCGCGACGCGGTCTCGATGTTCGATATGACCTCGTTTAGTTCGATTATGATCGAGGGCGCAGACGCCGGCAACTTCCTCCAGCGGATGTGCAGCAACGACATCGACATCGACGTCGGTGACGTGCGCTACTCCCTCCTGCTGAACGAGGGCGGCGGCATTCTCGCCGACGTGACCGTCGTCAGACTCGACGAGGAGGAGTATATGGTCACCACCGGTGGCGGCAACTCGCCCGGCATCCACGGCGGTTGGCTCGAGGATCACGCCCCCGAGACTGTCTCCGTGACCGTTGAAGAGGGTGCAAAGAGCACCATCGGCCTGTGGGGGCCGAAATCCCGACTCCTGCTCCAGCGCTGTACCGACGTCGATCTCTCTAACGAGGCCTTCCCGTTCTTTAGTGCCAAGCAGATCTACGTCGGAGAGGTGCCCGTGATCGCACTCCGCGTCTCCTACGTCGGCGAACTGGGCTGGGAACTGTGGGCACCGTCCGAATACGGCCAGCGCCTCTGGAAGACGCTTCGGGAGGCCGGTAGGGACCTGGACGTTCGACCGATGGGCGGCGGCGCGCTGGAATCGATGCGCCTGGAGAAGGGCTACCGACTCTGGGGCACCGACATCGACACCGACTCCAACCCCTACGAGGCGGGCCTCGGTTTCGCGGTCGATCTCGACACCGACTTCGTCGGCAAGGACGCACTCGAAGCGGCGAAGGCCGAGGGCGTCGACACCGAGATCACGCCGATCACGCTTGACGACTCCACGGACATCCTCCTGTCGGGTCGCCCCGTTTTCGTCGACGGCGAACCGCAGGGGTACGTCCAGGCCGCCGACTTCGGCTACACGATCGGTGAATCGATCGCCTACACGTACCTCCCGTCTGAGTACACCGAGGCCGGAACGGACGTGCAGGTCCGATGTGAGGGCGAACTGTACGACGCGACCGTCCGGGACGAACCGCTGTTCGACCCCGGCCGCGAGAAGATCATCCGATAGCGAGACCGACCCCCACGATTCCCGTTCGATCACTGACCAACGGGCCGATCCACCCACCAGGACGATGACAGAATCTGAATCCACCGACCCCGACGCGGACGAACTGGCCGTGCAGTACGTTGACATCGAACGTGCACGCGAACGACTCGACGACGAGACCGTCGTCAAGCAGACGCCGGTCGAAGAGAGCACGTCGCTCGGCAAACTCGTCGACGCCGAGGTCCACCTGAAGATGGAGCATCTCCAGTGGACAGGGTCGTTCAAGACCCGTGGTGCCTACAACAAGATCAGTCAGGAGGTCCAAAACGGCGTCACCGACTTCGTCGCCGCCAGCGCCGGCAACCACGCGCAGGGCGTCGCGCTGGCTGCCACGAAGTGTGGCGCGAACTCGACGATCTATATGCCGACCGACGCGCCGCAGGCGAAAGTCGACGCCACGCGGAGCTACGGGGCGACCGTCGAACTGGTGGGCAAAGATTTTCAGGAGACGATGTCGCACGCGCAGGCCGCTGTTGAGGAGACCGACGCCGAATTCGTCCACGCCTACGACGACGCCGACATCATCGCGGGTCAGGGCACCTTAGGCACGGAGATGTACCACGACCTCCCGGACGCCGACACGGTGATCGTCCCTATCGGTGGCGGGGGACTGATCAGCGGAATCTCGACGGCGTTGAAACACCTCTCGCCGGGGACGCGCGTCGTGGGCGTTCAGGCGACTGGGGCAGAGACGGTCCACGAGAGCCTCGACAAAGGGATGCCAGTCACCCTCGACGAGGTCGATACCATCGCCGACGGTATCGCGACCGGGGGCATCTCAGAGAAAACGTTCCGCTGCATTCGGGCGAACGTCGACCAGGTTGTCACCGTTACCGATACTGAGATCGCCCGCGCGATCCTCCTGTTAATGAAGCGCGCGAAGCAGGTCGTCGAGGGCGCGGGTGCGGCCTCGGTGGCGGCGATGCTGAGCGACGATCTCGACGTGAGTGGCGAGACGGTGATGCCGCTGCTCTGCGGCGGGAACCTCGATATGGAACAACTTCAGACCGTGCTCGTCCACGCGCTGACCCAGCGGAAACAGCGGATCCGTCTCCGCGTCCGGATCGACGACCGGCCGGGCAAGATGGAGGAGATCTCCGGGATCATCGCCGATCAGGGAGCGAACATCCACAATGTTCGCCACGACCGGTCGGTCGCAGACCTGGAGGTCGGCGAGGCGTATCTGGTGTTCACCGTGATGACGAGCGGGGCAGAGCACGCCGCGGGCATCGTGAACGCGATCGAGGACGGCGGATACGAAGTCGAAGACGTGACGCGGGCCGCAGACGACTGATGGCTCTATCAACGCACCGGGAATGAGTCCGACCTGACGGGACTCGACGATCAAATTCGACGTTACTGTGCCCGTAGCGTTAATACTGTGCTCTCTGTTATCGTAGTGTATGGTCGATCTCGGCAGTGAGACACGAACGGCGATGTCCTCGGAGGTGACGACCGTAGACCCGGCGTGTACTGTACGCGAGGCTGCTGACACCCTGCGGTCGGAGGGGATCGGATCGGTGGTCGTCGAGGACCAACCGCCAGGGATCGTGACAAAGACCGATCTCGTCGAGGGGATCCGCCAGGGAGTCGACGTCGAGGAGACACCGATCAGCGAACTGATGACGACACGGCCCGTGGCTATCGACGGCACTGAGCCGATCCGAAAGGCCGTCGAGGCGATGAACGAGCACAGCGTCAAACGGCTTCCGGTGACGGCGGACGGACGTATCGACGGCATCATTACGACGACCGATCTCGTCGAGGCCCTCGCCGGAGAACTGGACCGTGAGGTCGAAACCGTCGTCGGGGTGTTCACCGAACTGTTCGGCACCCAGGAAGACAGTATCTACGAGTGTTACGGCTGCGGCAGTCGCCTCTCTGCGAACGATCATCCCGGATCCTGTCCCAACTGCGGCAACAAGGTCCGGAATATCAGCGTCACCCAGGAGTGACCCGTCCGGCGGGTCCGGACGGGAAGCGTCCGCTGAGACGTGTTGCCGCGTGGCTACTGCTCGGCGGCCTGACGGTCGCTCAGAGGTTGTCCAACCCGTCCAGTTATTCACCCGCAGCGCAGACTACGCCCTCACTATTGTCGATGCAGTGACAAAATATCACAGCGAGAGCGGATCTCGGCCGAATGGCCGCGGAGCGGCCGAACCTGCCTCGGTCAGTCGTCGCCGAGCGTCGAACTCATTCCACTGGTGGCGGAGACCACTCGCTCGTTGGCCGCCACCCACCGCAGGAGCAGGAACGAGAACACGTACTTCGCGAGGACATCGAGCGCCGAGTACCCCCACGAGGTGAGGCCCACCGACTGGACGACGGCGAGTCCCTCGACACCGATGGCCCAGATAATCGGGTAGCCGAGCCACAGCACGATCGTCAGTGCGCGCAGTGTACTGAAGATTTCGCCGGTCCCTGCGTTCTCGGCCGAGTCGGGCCACTCCGCCACGAGGGCGTAGAGGACCACGACGAAGAACGCACAACTGACCGCGTAGAACAGCCAACGGAACAGGTACGAGGAGGTGATCAGCGCGGCGGCGAGGCCGGTGACACACATCCCGATGTCGGCCGCGATGACGGTGAAGATGCTCCCGGTGTCGACGTCAGCCAACAATCCGAGTGCGAGGAGGATCATCGGCGTCGAGAGCGCCCACGTGAGATAGCGGCCCCACTGGCTCATCACTTCCTCACCAGCCAGGGCGTGACCCGCGGGCATCTCGATGAATCCGACGGTCAGTCCGGAGGCGAGTCCCAGGTAACTCGATATCGATACCAGCGGGATCAGGAGCGTCGCCGCCCAGATCAGGCGGGCGCGGCCCGCCGAAACGTTCCGACCCATATACACGAAGAGGAGGATCGACACTCCGGCGAGCGCGATGTTGATCCACAGCGACGAGTTCAACAGCACATCGTTTTGGATTTGTGTGAACGCGTCGCTCTGTGTCGCCTGCAAGAGCACGGTACTTAGGTCGATCGTACCAGGTAATGTCATAGTGCGCTCTACTGTACGTGTTCGAGGTACTAATAAGTAGGATAACGATCCGTCGATTATATCAACATACGACAGCGAATCAGCCAAAAGTTACTTTCGGGACCGATACGTAATCTGGTGGGAAACTGTACGGGGGGTTGCCCCGTTAACTGTGGCCGCGGTTCTCGAGTTCGTCGGTGACGGCCGGCAGAACCTCGTGGAGATCGGCCGTGACGGCCCAGTCGGCCTTCTGGATGATCGCCGCCTCGGGGTCGGTGTTGACCGCGAGGATGTTCTCGGCGCCCTTACAGCCGACCATATGCTGGACGGCACCGCTGATGCCACAGGCGATGTAGATCTCTGGGGCGATCTTGTTCCCCGTCTGACCGATCTGATCGTCGTGCGGCCGCCAGCCCTCGTTGACCGCAGCGCGTGAGGACCCGACGGCTGTGTTGGGGAGGTAGTCGGCGAACGCCTCGATCTCCGAGAAGTCGCCGTCGGTCCCGCGGCCGCCGGAGACGACGACCCGCGCTTCCGCGAGCGGAACGCCCTCGACGTCGGATTCTTCCACCTCCGTCAACTGGACGCGGAGGTCGCTGTCCTCGAGTTCGGGCGTGAACTCGCTGACGGCGGCCGGACCGTCGCCGGTCTCGCTCGCCGAAACCTCGTTGGGCGCGACCGTGAGCAGGTTGGTGTCGGCATCGAGGTCCGAATGCTCGATGAGCGTACCGCCCCAGCGCTGCCGCGTCAGTTCGTAGGTGTCGCCGACGTCGACCGCAGTAACCTCCGCGGCCATCGTCTCGCCGAGTTTCGCGCCGGCGTGAGCGAGGATTTCCGATCCGCGGTCCGTGCCGGGTGCCATAACCGCTTCCGTGCCAGTCTCCTTTGCGCACTGGATCACAGCCCGGGCGTACGCCTCGGGCGCGTAGTCGTCGAGGTCGACGTGGTCGACCACGTTGACGACCTCCGCGCCGTGGGCACCGACTTCGTCCGCGATGCCCCCAGCCTCGGGGCCGAAAGCGATGACTTCCAGCGCTTCGCCTGCGTCGGCCGCGACCTCGCGGGCCAGGGTGAGCGCTTCGAGCGAATTGTCGTCGACAGCACCGCTATCGTGTTCGACTAACGTGAGTACCAATGTTATAGCACCTCCAGTTCCTCAAGGACATCGACGACTTCGCCCGCCGCCTCGGGGCTGTCACCGAGAATCTCGGCGGGACTGTCGTCGGCTTCGGGGACTTCGAGTTCGATCAGTTCGAGACCCTCTTCGGTGGACGCCGGTTCGACCTGGTCGACGGAGGCTTTCCGGGCCTGCATCTTCGCTCGCATCGAGGGGTATCGCGGCTCGTTGAGGCCTTCCTTGACCGTTATCACGGCCGGAAGATCGACCTCATAAACTTCGGCCCCACCGGGGATCTCACGCTTCGCGACGACGGTGTCGCCGTCGACTTCGAGATCTTTGATCCCGGTGACACACGGCACGTCCAGTTGCTCTGCGACGCGCACGCCCACCTGGTGGTTGGCCGTGTCGGCGGACTCGTTCCCGAAGAGGAACAGGTCGAAGTCGGGCTTCTGCGATTCGACGGCGGTCGCGATGGCGGTGGCGGTCGCTTTCGGACCCCACTCGCCGCCGTCTGTCGGGAGCAGCAACCCGTCGTCGGCCCCCATCGCGATGGCCGAACGAAGTTGCTCGGTCGCGTCCTCCTCTCCGAGGGTGAGTGCGGTCATCGTGCCGCCGTGCTCTTCGACCAACTGCACGCCCTCCTCGACGGCGCACTCCTCGTGCGGGCTGAACGTGAACCCCAGCGAACTGGTGTCGATGTCCCGCTTATCATCGGTCAATACGATCTTTGCGCCCGTCTCGGGCACGCGCTTGATAGCTGTGAGTACTTCCATACGTGTGTGAATCCTGTGTCGCGTGATGGTTCGGACGGGCGACCGGTGGATCGGTTCGTCGCCCGCCGCGTGTCCGGATCCGCGTCCGGACGCCGTTCAGTAGTCGTTACGGAACAGGCGGTCGCCCTCGGGGTCGAAGACGCCGCCGTGTCCGACGACCTCGACCTCGACGGGGTAGTGCTGGCCGAAGTACTCGACCTGCAGTTCCTCGCCCTCGCTCGCGTACTCCTGTGGCAGGTACGAGAGCAGGAGGTGCTTGCCGACCGACGGGCCCGTCCCGGCGGAGGTGACGTACGAGCGCCGACCCTCGTCGTCGATCAGGACGTCGCCATTCTGGTCGAGGATCGGTTCCCCACCCGTCATGAACCGCGGTTCGCCGCCGTCCGGTGCGTGGTCCGTCACCGAAAGGGTACACAGCGTGGCCGCGTTCTCCGCTTCGATGGCTTCGGCGTACGCCTCCTTGCCGACGAAGTCGGCGTCCTTGACGCCGTGGAACGTCAGACCGGCCTCGGCGGGGTTGTAGTCGATTTCGAGTTCCGCACCCATCAGCCGGTAACTCTTCTCCATCCGACCGGTCTCACCGTAGACGCCGGTCCCGACCGGACGGATGTCGTACTCTTGCCCGGCCTCGTAGATGGTGTCCCAGAGCTTCTGACCCTGGTCCATCGAGACGTACAGTTCCCAGCCGTACTCGCCGACGTAGGAGATCCGGAAGGCCTGGACTCGCACCGGACCGATGGTGACCTCCTTCATCTCCGCGAAGTCGAAGGTGTCCGTCGACATCTCCTCTTCGGCGAGATCGTTCAGCAGTTCCTGGGCGTTGGGCCCCCAGACGCCGAGCGTGGACAGCTCCGAGGAACGACCGATAAGCTCGACGTCGCCATCGAGGTGGTTCTGGAACCACGTCTTGTCCTGGCCGGCGTGTGCGCCGCCGGTGATGACGCGGTAGTGATTCTTCCCGAGTCGGGCGACCGTGAGGTCTGACACGAAGCCGGCGTTCGGTGCCAGCACCGGCGTGTAGGCGGACTCGCCAACGTCGACGTTCATCTCCGCGACGCAGATCTGCTGCATATTCTCCATTGCGTCGTCGCCGACGATGTCGAAGATCCCGAAGCCGGTGTCGCCGATCATCCCGACGTTGTCGCGCATATGGAGGTGCTCGGCGAGGATGATGTCGGACCACCAGCGGCTGTCCCACTCGTTGGGGCGCTGCAGGTCTTCGATCTCGTCGCTGTACTTCTCCACGAGGTCCGCGTTCGATTCGTACCACCGCGGGCGCTCCCAGCCGCCGGCCTCGAAGAACTCCGCGTCGAGATCCTCCTGCCGGTTGTAGAACGCGCTCGTCCGCAGGGGACGGGTGGACTGCCACTGCTCGCGCGGGTGGACGATACCGTAGGTCTTCTCGAAGCCTTCGGCCCCGCGGGTCTTGACGAACGCTCTGGTCTCGCCGTACTCGTCGAAGCGGGCGACGTGGTCGTGGGCGACGATGTCGATGTCGGGGTGCCCCTTGGTCATCCACTTCGAGACCTCACGGGCGATCGCGGGCGCCTCTTTGATCCAGATAGCGGCGCACGACCACAGGCCGTCGACCTCCGGGATCGGACCCAGAAGCGGGTGGCCGTCAGGGGTGACAGAGAGGAGTCCGTCGATGGAGTGACGGATCCCGGCGTCCGGGTCGTCGAGCACGTCCGGGATGATTTCGAGCGCGTGCTCCATCGACTGCTCGAAGGCGTCCTCGGTCAGCGGCGGCTGGGTCGGCGAGAGCGGCGCCTCCTCGATGGAGGGCACGTCCTCGACGTCCCAGAGGATCGGCCGGTGCTCGTAGGAGCCGACCTCGATGTCGTTGCCATGCTGGCGCTCGTACATCTGGGTGTCCATATCGCGGACGACCGGATAGTTGATCTCGCCCTCACCGTCCTCGAAGCGCTCGATGGGGCCGACTGAGACCATCTGGTGGACTGCCGGCGACAGCGGGATGTCGACGCCGGCCATATCCGCAATCTTGGGGCTCCACAGCCCGGCGGCGATGATGACTTCGCCGGCCTGGACCGTGCCGGCGTCGGTTTCGACGGCCCGGATTTCGCCGCCTTCGACGTGGAGGTCGGTAACCTCGGTATTGGCGGCTGTGCTCAGCGCGTCTCTGTCCTCCGCCTGCTGCCGATAGAGTTCGCCGGCGCGGAGCGGATCACACGTGCCCGCGCCCGGACTGTAGAAGCCGCCCTTGATGATGTCGGTGTTGAGATAGGGGACGAGTTCCTCGACTTCCTCGGGCGTGAGGAGTTCGGCCTCCTCGCCGAAGGACTTCGCGGAGACGACGCGTCGCTTCAGCTCCTCCATCCGCGCTTCGGTCCGGGCGACCTCGATCCCGCCGGAGTTGGTGAAGGTGTCGAACTCGCGGTAGATGTCCCGGCTGTCGGAGGTCAGCTGGGTCATATCCTTGCTGTGGTCGACCGGGAAGATGAAGTTTGACGCGTGGCCGGTCGAACCGCCGGGATCCGACAGCGGTCCCTTGTCGATGAGCAGAATATCGTCTCGGCCGCGCTCGGCCAGTTCGCCCGCGAGGGAACTGCCGACGATTCCAGCGCCGATGATGACTGTGCCTGCGCTCTGTGGGAGTTCGTTCGTACTCATTTTGGTAGTCTATCTATGTTTAGCGGTCAGTTTAGTGCCTGTACCACCAGTACGGCCACCGAGGTTAGGTTGTGATCCCCATATTGCGTTCCTGATGCTGGATAGAAGATAATTGCACCAATCGTCAATTAAATACGCCCGGATTATTGAACCTCGTTTTATACACTACCGGTAGACGGTCCGCTCCGCCGCTGAATTACAGCAGCAAGAAGAGCAGAAACGGGACGACGAACAACAGGACGAACAGCCCCAGCAGTCCGAGCCCGTAACTGACCAGACTCGCGATCAGTGCGCTCCACGCCGGGTGATCGAATCGGGCAGGTACGTTCATACTTCATCTCTGGAACCAGCGTGACAAAATACTGGGCTCCTCCGGTCGTTTCCACAAAGTATAGGATTATCGGTATGTTGAGTTTTGGGCTCGTCGCTTAGACCCTGCCCTCGGCCTCCTCGGCGACGAGATGAGAATAATTTCTCCCTCCACCGACGAGGGCCGTGACGGCTTCCGAATCGGAAGTTCGTGTCGCCGTATCAGCGACGCGCTGCCACCTGGCTGCACCAAGTTTTAAGCCCAAATTGAAGAATTATCCACCGGTATGGTCGCAGAAGGAGCAACAACCAGACCGACGTTCTGGCAGATCGGGCACGTCGGCGAGCTCATATTCTACCTCCTCGCCGCGGTCGCGATCGCGATCTTTGCGTACGGACTGTACAGAAACATCGAGCGCTACACCACGGGGCAGGAAGACTGGTTCGACAGGCTGGACGACCTACCGACCCGCATCCTCGAGGCGACGCGGATCGTCCTCTCGAACCGGAAGTTGTTCGACCGCGACACCGCCGGCGGCGTGATGCACGCTCTGATTATGTGGGGTTTTCTCACCCTCCTGATCGGGACGACGATTCTGGCGATCGATATGGACGTCTATCAGCCAGTGACGGGGTTCGTCGGAACCGAGCAGTCGTTCTTCGTCGACGACTTCTACCTCTCGTACTCCTTCGTGATGGACGCGATGGGTCTGCTCTTCGTCGTCGGTGTCGGCGTGGCGCTATACCGGCGCTACGCCGTCCGTGAGGAGCGACTGTGGGGGAAGCACACGAGCCTCGAGGACGACTTCTTCATCTGGGCGCTGTTCCTGCTCGGCGTCGGCGGGTACGTCACCGAGGGCGTCCGCATTGTCGGCACGGGGTTCCCCGACTTCGAGACGGTCAGCTTCGTCGGGTGGTTTCTCGCGGAAGCGTTCGCCGCCGCCGGGATGAACGAGTCGCTCGCCGCCACGGTCTACCCGGCCATCTGGTGGTCGCACTCGCTGCTCGCGTTCGCCTTCATCGCCGCCATCCCGTACGGAAAGCCGTTCCATATGCTCTCGTCGTACATCAACATCGTCGCGCGAGACGAGAAGGCCGGCGCGCGCCTCCCGGGCATCCCAGCCAATCTCGACGCCGACACGGGGGCCGAGTCTATCGACGACTTCTCCTGGAAGGAGATGCTCGATCAAGACGCCTGTACCAAGTGCGGCCGCTGCTCGTCGGCCTGTCCCGCGAAGGCGTCGGGCCGCCCACTCGATCCCCGAGACGTGATCCTCGATCTCAAACAGTACCGTGAGAGCCTCGATTCCGGCGAGACCGAGGAGATCGACATCGTGACCGACGGCGGCGAGAGCGTGATCGCCGCCGAGACGATGGAGTCCTGTATGGCGTGTATGGCGTGTATGGATGCGTGTCCCGTGGACATCGAGCATCTCAAGTCCTTCACCCGGCTGAACCGACAGCTCACCGACACGGGGCAGGTCGATTCCAACGTGCAGGATACCTTCGACAACATCATGGGGATGGGCAACACCTTCGGCGACCCGCCGGACGCGCGGGCCGACTGGACCGACGAACTGGAGTTCGACGTCGCCGACGCACGCGAGGAGGACGTCGAGTACCTCTGGTACGTCGGCGACTACCCGAGTTACGACGAGCGGAACAAGAAGGTCGCCCGCTCGCTGGCGAAGATCCTCGAACACGCCGACATCGAGTACGGCATCCTCTTCGAGGATGAAAAGTACGACGGCAACGACATCCGCCGGCTGGGAGAGGAGTTCCTCTACGTTGACCTCGCGGGCCACCACGTCGAGCAGTTCGAGGCCGTCGACCCCGAGACGATCATCTGTACCGACCCGCACTCGTACAACACGTTCAAGAACGAGTATCCGGACGTGGATTACGCGGACTTCGCCGACGAACCGCTGATGCAGTTCGAGTTCGACGGCGAGTGGAACGCCGACGGAGAAACCGACGTGCTTCACTGGACACAGGCCATCGAGGAACTCGTCGATCGAGGCCGTCTCGACCTCCGCGGCGGCGAACTCGATTACACCGTCACCTACCACGACCCCTGTCACCTCGGCCGGTACAACGACGAGTACGAGGCGCCGCGGGAACTCATCCGCGCAACCGGCGCGACCCTCTCGGAGATGCCGCGTAACCGCGCGAACTCGTTCTGCTGTGGGGGCGGCGGCGGCGGACTCTGGATGGACATCGACGAGGAGACAAAGCCCAGCGAGGAGCGGATGCGGGAAGCGCTCGAGGACACGCCCGCCGGCAGCGACGTCGAGAAGTTCGTCGTGGCCTGTCCGATGTGTATGACGATGTACGAAGACGGAATGAAGACCGGCGGTTACGAGGACGACATCGAGATCGTCGACGTCGCCGAACTGCTCGTCGAGGCCATCGAAAGCGGTCCCGGAATCGAAGTCGGTGTCGGAACCGACGCCGATGCCGATGGACGGGCGACCGGTCAGGCCGACTGAGAGTCGTTCGGGCCGTCCGGTTTTCGCTCACGGCTCGGGTCGCCAGATTGGTGTGTGGCGCACGGATCGCTCGCTTCTCGACAACCCATCACGGCAGTTGTCGCGGAAAGTTATTTGATAACGCGTCGTGTCGGTTGGGTCGGAGCGATGTACGATCAGATACTAATACCGTACGACGGGAGCGACGAAGCGCGAAAGGGTGCAGAGCACGGAATCGAACTGGCGGCAGCCCTGGGATCGAGCGTGACCGCCCTCTACGTCATCGACCTGCCGGGAGCACCGCGGGCGCTCTCCATTCGCGACGATGAAGAAGATATTCGTGAGCAGTACCGCGATTACGGCGAGAGTGTGCTCGACGAGATCTGTGCCGTCGCCAGCGACAACGGTGTCGACTGCGAGACCGCCTTCCGGACCGGCACTCCCGCAGAGGAGATCACCGACTTCGCTGACGAGGAGGATATGGACGCAATCGTGATGGGGTCGGCCTACCGAGGCAGGATTGGGACGATACTTGGCGGGACGACCGACAGGGTCGTCAGAACCTCCCGCGTGCCGGTAGTGACGCAGCGAATGAAGATGGAAGACGTCTGAAGTTGGGTGCCGTGCGAGCGGACGTCGGGGCGCCGGAGACGCCCGGTGTCAGTCCGCCACCAGTTTGTTTTCTCGGTAGTAGATGACGATACTGGCACTGAGAAACATCACTCCAGCCAAAGCGTAGTCAGGCAGCGTCATCGCGTACAGCGCCGCGCCGAAGAGGGCGAGGACGACGACGATAGCCGCGTTCGCAAGCAGCGTTCTCATATAGAAAGCAGTCGGGCCACATAGGATAAACGTAGCGTTGGCTTCAACGCGGCGCAGTCGCCACCCGCGCGCCGAGCCGATCAGATCCACAAGTAGTAAATAACCTTTCAAGATCCCGAAGCCAGTCTTCGCACGCGTACGGTACCGAGAGGCGTTTATAGGCTCTAAAACGCCTGAAGGACAAATTAGAATGCTGTCGGTACCCCTCAGTCGCACGCACATTGCTCCTGCGATCTCTTCGGCTTGTGGGTTGATACTGCCTAACCTTTATTACAATAGAACAATTTCGGATCTATGAGGTTGTGTAGCACTCCGCTAACGGAGAGAATGACAACCACGTTGGTAGTGGGCATCCATCAAAGTCGTACCGTCCAGTAACCGAGACAGGCGCGGAACAGACCGAGTACCGATGACGATCCGATCCGGCGCTCGGTTCCACGACCGCACTATGATAACGAACGAAAAACAGCGTTCCAACACAGCGGGGGTATCGTATGTCAGATAGTGATCAAACCGGCGAGATGTCCGACGGACTTCAAGTCGAACTCTTCCATCCAGAGTCCGACCGCGAGCCCGGTGACACGAACATTCAGAAGTTTGGGTTCGACATCCATCCGGTTGTCTTCCCGGTCGCGCTCGCGGTCATCGCGCTCGTGATCGCGGTGACCATCTTCCTTGGTGACAGCGCTGCGGCCGCGTACTCGTGGCTGTTCAATTTCATCGGGGAGAACTTCGGTTGGTTCTACCTGCTTGCAGTCAACATCTTCATTATCGTGTTGCTGTACTTTGCATTCGGGAAGTTCGGCAACATCAAGATCGGCGGCGTCGAAGCAGAGAAGGAGTTCAGCGACTTCTCGTGGATGGCGATGCTGTTCAGTGCCGGAATGGGTATCGGCCTGATGTTCTTCAGCGTCCTCGAGCCCGTCTTCTACTTCCAGAGCGTTCCGGGCTTCTGGGGCGCTGAGGCCGGCAGTGGTGCCGCAGCGTCCGCCGCAATGGCACAGACGTTCTTCCACTGGGGCTTCCACCCCTGGGCCATATACGGCCTTGTCGGCCTCGGACTGGCCTTCTTCTCATTCAACCGTGGGCTACCGCTCACCTTCCGGTCGGTCTTCTGGCCGCTGCTCGGAGATCGGATCTACGGGTGGCCCGGCCACCTGATCGACCTCGTGACCGTCTTCGCGACGCTGTTCGGTCTGGCGACCTCGCTAGGGCTCGGTGTCGCGCAGGTGAACCGCGGAATGCAGTACGTCTTGACCGATATACTGGGCGTCTTTGGCAGCTTCCCCAACACCACGCTCACGCAGATCCTCTTGATTGGGGGCATTACCGGCATCGCGACCCTCTCGGTCGCTGCGGGTCTTGACGGCGGTGTCAAGCGTCTCAGTACCATCAACCTGTATCTGATGTTCACGCTGCTTGGCTTCCTGCTCATCGTCGGCCCGACCATCTTTATCCTGGGCGCGTGGGTGGAAGGCCTCGGCGCGTACTTCGGAAACATCCTCAGCCTCGGGTTCTTCCGCGGCGCGATGGGTGCCGGCGGCGGCACCGTCACTGCTTGGACCGTGTTCTACTGGGGTTGGTGGATCGCGTGGTCCCCCTTCGTTGGGATGTTCATCGCGCGTATCTCGAAGGGCCGGACGGTCCGCGAGTTCGTCCTCGGGGTCCTCTTCCTGCCCTCGATGTTCTCCACCATCTGGCTGTCGACCTTCGGCGGGAGCGCCCTGCACGGCGCAATCGGCGAGGGCACTAACGGCGTCATTCAAGCGTACCAGTCGCTCGGATACGGCGGCTTCGAGACGCTCGGGATGTTCGTGATGCTCCAGCAGTACCCGCTCGGCGCCATCACGGCGTCGCTTGCGACGCTGCTCGTCATCACGTTCTTCGTGACGTCTTCCGACTCGGGGTCGCTGGTCATCGATCACCTGACCTCGGGCGGTAAGCACGACATCCCGAAGGCGCAGCGGATCTTCTGGGCGCTCACTGAGGGCGGCGTCGCCGCCATCCTCCTGTGGGGTGGTGGCCTCAGCGCGCTGCAGACGGCAGCCATCACGACCGGGCTCCCATTCGCGGTGATCCTGTGCCTGATGTGTTACACCGTCTATCTCGGCCTCGACAACGAGTATCAGATTCTCGAGTCCGAGGAGTTCGCAGAGCGTATCCAGGATATGACTGCAGAAGGCGACGTCGACGTCGTCACTACTGGCGACGAAGCCGTCACGAATGTGGAAGGAGGTGACGACACGGTCAGCGGAGACTGAACGCGTCCGCGATCCGGTTCCCGCTACGGCCTGACGGTCGGTGGGGCCCGACACCTGTGTCGATTCGATCGAATACCTCGAACCAATTCGGCTGCGATTCTTCTTCTCTGGTTAGAGTACCGAAAACTGAGCGGTCGCTCAGTCCGTCTCTGCCACACACGTCGAGGAATCCCCTCACACTGTCAGAGGCCGAGATGGTCGCCGTCCCGGCAGCGACAGCCTTCACAGACACGCGTCTGTCAGTATCAGTAGTAGTCCCACTCGTCGTCGCTGTTACCAGAACTGACGCTGTCGTCGTCGTTCGTATCCTCTGGCCACTCGATACCCTCACCGCTGTACTGCTTGTAGGCTATCGTCCCGAGCGCGACGATCATCAGCGCCAGCACCAGCGTCCCCGCGATGCCGGCGACCTGTGCGACAGATTCGAACGGGCCGCCGAGTACCTGGAGTACGAAACTCGCCATAGCTTACGTAGCGCGGCGAACTGAAAGAGTCTTACTCCCGTTTTGTCGCTCTCGCGGACTCATCCACCAGTCTCTGCTTCGACGGTCCGTTCGCCGTGTACCCACCGCCGGGTCGACGCCCCGAGGCCCGCGGCGGCGCCCAAAAACCACAGCAGCAGCGCAGGCAACGTCGGAATGAACAGCCACGGGAGGGCGCTGAGGACCGCGCCCACCACTGCTCCGTGCCACGGCCGCCGCTCGCCCTCGATCTCCGTGAGGTACGTACCGACCACCAGATATCCGAGTCCGCCGAATCCCACGCCAACCAGTACGGTGAGCAGAGACCATCCCCGCGACAGCAGCGGACTGACGATCCCGGCCCGAGCCAACTGACTCATTGCGTAGCCGCCGACGAACGCGACGAACACGAACGGGAGCACTCCGTACAGGACCGCGAGCGGCGAGCCCTCGATTGCGCTGTCGACCGCTCGCCCGACGAATCCGTCGCGACCGACAAGTAATCCAATCCCGGTCAGCAACACGGTCAAGAACGAAAGCCCTGCATAGACCCGCCCGGACAGTCCGAAGATCAGCGACGGACCACCGATCTGGGCGGTGGCGGTGAAGGTCACGGCCGTAAGAGGTGTCATACCGTATCCTCGGGAGAACCAGGGGAAAATCTATCGACAACCGCCCTCACACTTCTGCCGGTCCATTTTTATCTAACAGAACCTATATGCCAGTATGGCAGGGCGGATTCAGGCGTTGATCCGGGTGACGAAGCACATCGGCGAACAGGTCGCCAAACCGCTCCGTCGGGGGGATGGACCGAACAAATTCCGTCTGTCGGCGATGGACACGGCGACGACGACGTACGATGGGGACGACGGGTGGGCAAAGCGACCACCAGCGATCCTCGAGTGTCCACGCTGTGGCGGCGACATTCCCCAGCACAACTCTCGTGACGACATCGACTGCCCACACTGCGTCGCCGAGTTCGATTATCAGGAGTTCCCTGACCTGGAACTAAAACACCTCACCTGCCCGGTGTGTCGGAACGAGATGACTCACGGACAGCGACATCCAGAATCGTTCGACATCGTCGAATGGGCGACGTGCAACGCCTGTCGGTACCACTGGGAGTTCAAACACTCCTACTCGTAACGTTACTCCGGATCCAGTTGACCCGTTGCAGCGTCGATTGCGGCGACGTTTTCGGCCACGTCGTGAACGCGAACGACGTCTGCTCCCCTGTCAGCCGCGAGCGCTGTTCCAGCGACGGTCGGGGCGAGTCGATCATCGTCCGCGTGATCGGCCGCTTTGTACATCGACTTCCGCGAGTGACCGATCAACACCGGACAGCCGAGGCCCCGGAGTTCGGTGAGTCGGTCGATCAGCGCGTGTGACTCCGTGGGCGATTTGCCGAACCCACACCCCGGATCGACGACGATCTGCTCGCCGTCGATCCCGGCCCGCTCGGCGCGAAGCACCTGTTCGCGGAGTTCGCCAACGACATCGTTGACGACGTCGTCGTAGATCGGATCTTGATCGGGATCGACGGGGACGGTGAGACTGTGCATCAGCACGAGCGAGGCGTCGTGTTCGGCGACGACGTACGGCATCGCCGGATCGCCGAGCCCCGAGACGTCGTTGATGATGTCGGCACCGGCCTCGAGCGCCGCGTCGGCGACGGCGGCCTTCCGCGTATCGACGGAGATCGGAACGCCCAGATCGGCGACCGCCTCTACGACCGGGACGACGCGGTCGATCTCCGTGTCGACGGGGACCGGTTCGGCTCCCGGACGGGTGCTCTCGCCGCCGACGTCGAGGATATCGGCCCCTTCATCGACGAGCGCCGCTGCCTGTTCGACGGCCGCCTCGAACGCCTCGTACTCGCCGCCATCGTGGAAACTGTCGGGCGTCACGTTGAGAATTCCCATCACCGCGGTCCTGTCCGCGGCGATGGCCTCCAGCCCCGACCCCTCCGGCGCACTGACGGGTGCCAGTCGGTCGCGGAGTTGGGCCGCTACGCGTCGGAGTCCGTGGCCCTCCCCGTCGAGCGTCGACGCCAACTCGCGGAACTGCGCACTCGTCCCCGCGAGCACCGTCGCGACCAGTTTCTCCGGGCTCCCCGCGCGCGAGCGGTGACACTCGCCGCCGATTTCGGCAAGTCGGTCGGCGACCACCGACGCCTGTCTTGGGCGGAGGAGCGTTCGGAAGAGTCGTCGATCGGCGTGCTCCCGGGACGTCGTGGACGCATTCCGGACCGTCCCTGTTGTCTCAGTCTCGGACTGGAAGTCGGCGTCGACGAACGCCGCGTCGGCGTGCGTTTCGGGCGTCTGTGAGACCGGGACGACCGTCCGCGCCCAGCGGTCGCGCGCCTCCGCAACCGTGTACAGCGAGCCAGTGATCAGAACGAAGTCCGATGGGTCGGCGGCGTCGATCGCTTTCTCGGTCGCCTCCGGGACCGACGGAGCGACCTCGACTGACTCCGTTTGTGCTTCGAGCGCCTCTGCGAGAGTCTCGGCGGACTCGGCACGACCGACCTTGGGCTGCGCAGCGTACGCGGTATCCACCTCGGGGAGCGAGTCCACCATCGCGTCGTAATCCTTGTCGGCCATCGCGCCGAAGACGAGATAGAGGTCCTCATAGTCGTAACGACCCAGCAGATCCGACAGTGTCGCAGTCGCGCCGGGGTTGTGCGACCCATCGAGAACCGTCATCGGGTCGGTGGACATCACCTCGAAGCGACCGGGCCAAGTGACAGCGCGCAGTCCCTCGGCGATTGTCGCCGCGTCGACGTCGGTCAGTTGGCGCGCAAGTGCGGCCGCGACACCGGCGTTCGTGGCCTGATGAGACCCCAAAAGCGGGAGTTTCGCCTCGACTGACCAGTCCGAGCCTTCGACCGTCACCGTGCTCTCGACCTTCGAGTGCATCCCCGTCTCGGTGGCCACGACGTCCGGGTCTGATTCGCTCGGACCGACGGAAACCGCGTCGGACACCCCCCGGATTGCCTCGAGCGCGTCGCCGGCCGCACCGGTGACGAGCGGTCGGTCCGCCGGGGCGACCTGTGCCTTGTCGGTCGCAATCTCCTCGACCGTCTCGCCCAGCAACTCGGTGTGTTCGAGGCTGACACTCGTGACGGCGCTGGCAACGGGGTCCACCGCGCTCGTGGCGTCGTATCGGCCCCCGATTCCGACTTCGAGAACCGCGACGTCGACGTCCATTTCGCTGAAATGCCGGAGCGCGACTGCGGTCAGTACCTCGAAGTGGGTCGGTTCGTCGTCGTCCGCTCGGAGGCGATCGATGCAGGGACCAATCTCTTCGGTGTACTCTGCAACGTTCGATTTCGGAACCTGGCGCCCGTCTACGCGGACCTGTTCGCGGAAATCGTTCAGCCCCGGCGAGGTGAAGAGCCCGACGCTCACGCCGGCGCGGCGGAGAACGCTATCGAGCATCCGGGCGGTGCTGCCTTTGCCGTTGGATCCGGCGATCTGCACGCAGTCCACGTCGAGATGCGGATCGTCGAAATGTGCAAGCATCCGAGCCGTCGTGTCGATGCCCAACTTCGGCCGGCGCTGCTGAAACGAGGTGAGGTAGTCGGCGGCCTCGCGATACTTCATACCACGTATCGGCACCGGTCGCCTGATTAAGCTATCGCAGCGCGAACACGCGCGGTCCCTGATCGTATCATATCTCGTATTATTCGACAGGGAGTCTTCATCCGGATATATCGGATGAAATCGGGACACAAAACGTAAGAAAGTACACACATAAGACGGTCGAATATATTCACGAAACGGGCCATTTGAGGCGCTTACGTGCGTATATCACTGTTTTCGGTGTAATTTGATTCCAGTAGTCATAAAGATGTAATCCGATCTTATCGGAGCACTCAAAAACCGGTTCCGGGGACGCTGAAACACGACATATCGGCGAACGGTTAGGTTTTTTTCGGTACGCTTACGTGGCCTCCCCGGGCATCGTGAGCTATGACGTCAGACGAAGACGGCGGCTTTCCGACAGATTACGAAATCGCACAGAACGCAGAGAAGGAACCAATCGTGGACGTCCTCGACTCGTGGGACGTCGCAGAGGACGATCTCGAACTCTATGGCGATTACAAAGCGAAACTCTCACACGATGCAGTCACCCGGTTCCGTGCCCAAGCGGACGAGAAAGCTGGCAACCTCGTACTCGTAACGGGGATGACGCCGACGCCGATGGGTGAGGGCAAGACCGTGACGACGGTCGGCCTCGGGCAGACCCTCAACCACGTCGGCGAGGACGCGATGATCGCGATCCGCGAACCGTCGCTCGGGCCGGTCTTCGGCGTGAAAGGCGGGGCAGCCGGTGGCGGTTACTCGCAGGTCCTTCCGATGGAGGACATCAACCTCCACTTCACAGGCGACCTCCACGCACTCACCTCCGCGCACAACCTCATCGCGGCGATGCTCGACGCGAAGATCTCTCAGAGCGACGAGTTCGACATCGACGTCAACGAAGTTACCTGGCCGCGTGCGATGGATATGAACGAGCGAGCGCTCCGGGACATCGTCGTCGGTCTCGGCGGCTCCTCCGGCGGGACGCCGCGCGAAGGACGGTTCCTCCTCACGGCAGCGTCCGAAATGATGGCCGTGCTCTGTCTCGCTGAGGACCTTGCGGACCTGAAAGAGCGCGTCGGCCGCATCATCCTCGCGTACACTGAGGACGGCGATCCGGTCACCGTCGACGACATTGACGCGACCGGTCCGGCCTCGATGCTGCTGAAGGACGCGATCCGGCCGAACCTCGTCCAGACAATCGAGGGCACGCCCGCTTTCGTCCACGGTGGCCCCTTCGCAAACATCGCCCACGGGACGAACTCCCTGATCGCCGACAAGGCGGCGTTCGGGATGGGCGATTATCTCGTCACCGAAGCTGGCTTCGGCTCCGATCTCGGCGCCGAGAAGTTTATGAACATCGTCTGCCGCCTCGGCGATATGACGCCGAACGCCGTCGTCCTGGTCTCGACGGTGCGTGCCCTGAAGTACCACGGAATGGGTATGTGGCCCGCCGATCTCGACGCGGTCAAGCAGGCCGGCGTCGAGGAACTGGAAGCCGGCTTCGCGAACCTCGACAAGCACGTTCGGAACCTCCAGAAGTTCGGTGTCCCGGTCGTCGTCGCGCTCAACCGCTTCCCTGACGACACCGACGAGGAAGTCCAGACGGTGCTCGATCACTGCCGCGATGACCTCGGCGTCGAAATCGCCGAATCGAACGTCTTCGCGGAGGGCAGCGAAGGCGGTGTCGACCTCGCGAACCACGTCGTCGACGCCGTCGAGGAGAACGACCCAGAGGACTTCCAGCACCTCTACGCCGACGACGCGCCGATCAAGGAGAAGATCCAGACGGTTGCGACCGAGATCTACGGCGCTGAAGACGTCAACTTCACCAGCGACGCTGAAGATGACATCGAACGGCTCGAAGACCTCGGCTTCGACGACGTGCCGGTCTGTCTCTCGAAGACGTTCCACTCGCTCAGCGACGACCCCTCGAAGAAGGGCGCGCCCGACGGCTGGGAACTGGAAGTCCGCGAACTGTACCCCTCGGCGGGTGCGGGCTTCATCGTCGCGCTGACGGGTGACGTGCTCGATATGCCCGGTCTCCCGGCCGAACCTGCGGCCGCCGGGATGGACATCGACGCGGACGGCAACATCAGCGGCCTGTTCTGAGGCCGCCGCCGTCGCTGCTCTCTTCGGTTCCTTTTCTCTCGTTTCCGTTGCCTTCAGACAGAGTTCTTACCGCGTTTTCGGCACCCTCACGCCGTCTTCTCGACGGCTACGCAGAGGGGTCGTTCTCAGCAAGGACCCACAGCGCCCGGTAGAGGTCCCACAGTGAGCACTCACACCGCTCTGCGACCGCCCGATAGGTTTCGAGATACCGCTCGTAGTCCTCGACAGTCGGCGGATCGGGGTAGTCGTCGTCGACTTCGCCGAGCGCGGAGAGGACGCCCCACTGGCGGCTGTCGATCACGACGTACTGGTCGGGGTGGATGAACTGGCAGAACGCCGACCCGATCGCCACGTCGACGCCGGCGAGGTCCGTGAGGTGTGCCAGCATCTCCGCGGCGTCCTCGGCGTCGACGGCGGCGGAGATGGCGTCGTGGACGTCCTCGTAGTCGTTGTCGTCGTAGGCGTCTTCGAGCGTCCGGCGGTCGCTTTTCGGAAACCCGCCGATAAACCGGCGGCCGTACCACTGGACGACCCACTCGGCGTCGCGCCACCCGTAGTCGCCCCTCTCGAACATCTTCGGGAGGAGCTCGCGGTGTTCGTCTTCCACCATCGAGAACGGCTGTACCTCGGGATAGGTTCGGGTGTGTTCGGTGACGACGTCGGCAGTGAGGTTCATACTCGGGGTACTCACGCCGGCTGCCTGAACGTTTCCCATCGGCGGTATGTCCGCGTGGGGCCGCCCACCCTCTGACTCTTTGGCGAGACGACTCGACTGTCAGTTACGCTGACACGTTCGGGGACAACAAGTGGGAACCTGTGCGCTCGCGGCGTGTGAGAGGGACTGACCGGCTGTTTCGGTCCGGCATGACAACATTCATACTTCGCCACCATTATCCAATCAATAATGTCTACTGAATCAGACGGCGAATCCGACGGGCCGACAAAGACGATCTGCCCGTACTGCGGTGTGGGTTGCGGGATCCAGATCGCACAGGACGACGAGGGCGAGGTCTCGTTCCGTCCGTGGGGCGATGCGCCGGTCAACGACGGTAGCATCTGCATCAAGGGCGGCGCGGCGACGCAATCGGTCAACCACGAGGACCGCTTGACAGACCCCCTGGTCCGCGACGACGACGGTGAACTCCGGAAGGCGACGTGGGACGAGGCCTACGATATGATCGTCGAGAATATGGAGCGCATCCGCGAGGACCACTCCGCGCAGGGAGTGGGCTTCTACGGGTGTTCGAAGGCGATGAACGAGGAGAATTACCTCATCCAGAAACTGGCCCGACGCTACGGCACCAACAGCGTCGATACCTGTACCCGGATGTGCCACTCCTCGACGGTGTACGCCCTCAAGAACAGTCTCGGCGAGGGTGCGATGACAAACAGTATGGCCGACCTCGAAGAGGCGGCGGACGTGTTCTGGATCCAGGGCGCAAACCCCGGCGAGCAGCATCCCATCGCCAACAGTCAGTACTTCCGGCAGGCGGTACTCGAAGGAGCGACCGTCATCCAGGTCGACCCGCACGCGAACAAGACGACGCGGTCGTTCGAGATCACCGAGACCGACCGCCATATGCACCTCCAACCCGAACCCGGGACCGACATCCCCCTGCTCAACGTCGTCCTCAAGACGATCCTCGAGAACGACTGGGTCGACGAGGAGTTCGTCGCCGAGCGCACGGAGGGGTTCGAGCATCTCAAGGAGACGCTTGAGGACTTCGACAAGGAAGCGGCGGCCGAGGAAGCCGGCGTCCCGCTCGAGGACATCGAACTCGCCGCCGAGAAGTACGCGATGGCGAACAACGCGGCCATCTTCACCGGGATGGGGATGAGCCAGCACACCTGCGGTGTCGACAACGTCCAGAACGAGATCAACCTCGCGCTGGTCACGGGTAACCTGGGCCGACCGGGGACGGGCGTCAACCCCCTGCGCGGCCAGAACAACGTACAGGGCGCGTCGGACGTCGGTGCGATGCCGAACGTCCTCCCGGGGTACCGTGACGTCTCCGATCCCGAGGTTCGTGCAGACGTCGAGGAGGTCTGGGACTTCGAGATCCCATCCGAACCCGGCCTGACGAACGTCGAGGTCTCCCACGAGATCGGCGACACGATCCACGGACTCTACATTATGGGTGAAAACCCCGTGATGAGCGAACCCGACACCAATCGGGTCGAGGAGCGGCTTGAAGAACTCGACTTTATGGTGGTACAGGACATCTACAAGACCGAGACCGCCGAGTACGCCGACGTGATCCTTCCCGCAACCTCGTGGGCGGAACGCGACGGGACGGTGGTCAACACGGACCGCCGGACCCAGCGGATGCGCGGCGTCGACAAGGTCCACCCGAACACCAAAGACGACCTCGAGATCCTCTGTGACGTCGGCAACCGCCTGTTCGGTGACGGCTCCTTCGACTTCGACGGGCCCGAGGAAGTCTTCGAGGAACTCCGGCAGGTAGCCCCCATCTTTTACGGTATGACCTACGATCGCATCGGCGAGGAGGGGATCCACTGGCCCTGCTACGAACCCGGCGACGAGGGCGACGCGTACCTCTACAGCGACGGCTTCACTACCGAGAGCGGTCTCGGCCAGATCGAAGGCGTTAGACACCAGCCGCCCAAAGAGACCCCCGACGAGGAGTACCCGCTCATCCTCACGACGGGCCGCATCATCGAACACTACAACACGGGGACGATGAGCCGACGCTCCGAGACGCTCAACCACGTCGAACCGGAGAACTTCGTCGACGTCCACCCGAACGACGCCGACCGCTACGGCATCGAGGACGGCGAGTACGTGACGCTCAAATCCCGGCGCGGCGAGATCGAGGTCGAGGCGCGGGTCACCGAGGACACGAAGGAGGGTACTGTCTGGACGACGCCGCACTTCGCCGACGCTGCGGGCAACCGCCTCACCAACGACGTCCTCGACGAACGCGCGAAGATACCCGAGTACAAGGCTGCAGCCGTGGAAATCGAGGTCAGCGTCACGACCGACGACACCGACGCCGCCGACGCGCCCGCGGACGACTGATCCGGACCGGCTCTCGCACGGTCGCCTCCTGAGGACCGCTCCGTTATCTCTCCCGGTGAGCCACCGGTTCGCGACTCACGGGCGTGTCGTCGTCGACGACGTCGAGCAGGTCCAGCCGGTCGAGCAGCCCCCGGGTCGGGACACCACTCGCGTCCCACTCCCGCGCCGCGTAGTAGCGCCGCCGGAGCCGATCGAACCACCCCGTGTCGATCCCGCGACCGTCCGCGGGGCCGCCGCTGACGGGCCGCTCGAACGCCGCCGGTAACGTCTCGTCGCCGGCGTCGAACCCCTCGCGGACGTTGAACAGTCGCGTGAGCGTCCAGGCCCGCTCGCCGACGCGGAGGAGTTCCGCCGGGTCGGTGGGCGCGGCGGCGTCGACGGTCCGGAGCCACCCGGCGCCGAGGTCGTCTTCCAGGACGGCCCCAGCGAAGTCGTCGGTGATCAGGCTCCAGAGCGTCGCGGTGATGGTCTGTTCGCGGATCACCACCCGGACGCGGTCGGCGTCGGTCCAGTCGTCGCCGAACACCTCGGTCTCGGCCGGCAGCGACCGGCGGTGACACGCGCCGCGGTCGCTCGTGGCGTACGCCAGCGCCATCGTGGGCGACCCCCGCGGGTCGTAGGCTGGCACCTCCATCGACTTGATGGTGGGGACGAGGTCGCGCCCTCCAAGACGGTCGGCGGCGGCCTCGACGCCGTCGGCGAGCGCGTCGGGGACGCCCGACTCGCGCGCTGCGATCGCTTCGATTGTCGCCCGGGCGGTGTCGTGATCGCCGAACGAGAGGTCCGTTCCGGCGTCGAGCCCCAGACTCGCGGGATCCACGTCGACGACGCCCTCCTCTGCCGCGCGGATCGCCCACGCGACGGCATTGCCTGCGCTGATGACGTCGAGCCCTAGTCGGTCGCAGGTCTTCCCCAGCGCCGCCACCGCGTCGAAGTCGTCGATCCCGAGCCCCGCGCCCAGCGACATCGGGGTGCCGCCCCGCGGCACCGACTCCCCGGCGTCGGTCTCGACGCGGAACCCGCCCGCGATCCTCGCCTCGTCGCGCTCGCGGTCGACTGCGGCGTCTTTCACCGCCTCGATCCCGATGTCGTCGGCGCCGTCGAACGTGCCCTCCTGCCACCCGCGAGTGGAGAGTACGCCCACCTCGTCGGCGAAGTCGACGGTCTCCAAGGTCGCGCTCGCGGCGTGCCACCGCCCCACGTCGGTCTCGTGGTACCGGCGCTCGTAGGCCTCCCGGAGCGCCGCGACCTCGGGTGCGGGCTCCGGCGCGGAGCCCCGCGCGACGATTGCCTTCAGTCGCTTCGCGCCCATCACTGCCCCCGCACCCCCGCGGCCGGCGTGGTGGTCGCCGCCGTCGGAGGCGATCGTCGCGTAGGTTACCCGGTTCTCGCCCGCTGGCCCGACGCAGGCGACCCTGCCGTCGAGGGCGTCGCAGATTTCGACCACGTCACGTCCCCAGAGGTCGGCCGCCGGCGTGAGCGACGCCTCACCGTCGTTGAGTTCGAGGACGACCGGCTCGTCGGACTGTCCGGTGACGGCGATCCCGAGTGCCCCGTCGAGCGCAGCCACGAGCCCGTCTGCGAACTCGCCGCCGCTGTAGGAGTCGAGGAAGGTTCCGGTCAGCGGTGACCGGGTAATCGCCGCGAACTGCGTCTCGCCGGGGAGCAGCCCGCTGAGCGGTCCCAGCATAAACAGCAGATAGTTGCCGGGGCCCAGCGGGTCGGTGCCGGGTTCGAGCCGATCGTAGAGGTACCGCGCGCCGAGGCCCTTGCCGCCCACGTATTCGGCCAGCCACCGCTCCGGGATCGGTTCGCGCTCGACCGTGTGATCGGTCAGATCGACCCGGAGGAGGCCGGCGGTGGCCGCGTCGGTCATACCCGGGATAGCGCGCCCAGATTCATTAAGCGTTTGTTACGCTCTGTTCGACGAACGCGGCTCGAACGCAGTCTCCGGCCCTCACTCCGTCGTCGCGATCGCTTCGATCTCGACGGCGGCGCCCTTCGGGACGGCACCGGCTTCGACTGCACTTCTGGCGGGCGGCTCCTCGTCGAAGAATTCGCTATAGGCCTCGTTGAACGCGTCGAAGTCGTCGATGTCGTCGAGGAAGACGGTCGTCTTCAGGACGTCCGAGAGCGAGAGCCCCTCGGATTTGAGGATCGCTTCGACGTTCCGAAGACACTGTCTGGTCTGGTCGCCGACCGGTTCGTCGTCGAGCAGTTCGCCGTCGGTCGTCAACGGAAGTTGTCCCGCTGTGATGAGCAGATCGCCGTTCGTCGTCGCTTGGCTGTATGCGCCGACCGCCGCGGGTGCGTCGTCGGTGCTGATAGTTCGCTTCATACGAACTATCGTACCCCGTGGGATTCCTTAAAAGTCGGTAGCGTGGCCGCGTGAGCACATCGTGACAGATTTAATATAGGCTGTGTTGAGAGCGTGGGGGCTCCGGTCCGATTCACCGAACGACGGAGACTGTCACGATGAGCGCTACGCGAATACCCGTCATCCCGCGCGTAGCGAGAGGGTACACCGAGGAGATGACACTAGTTCCCTCCAGCAAGCGGCTGATCACACCGGTCGTCGTGATAGAATCTCTTACGGGCACATTCCTCGACGCGTTCAACGGCGGGACGAGAGGTGCCGAAACACAGCGTATCCGAAATCCTACAGTACCGTTTTTATAGGTGGTCCGTCAGTATGTGGTAGTGGTTGACTCACAGGAGGACTCCGGAACGCGGCCGTTCGAGGAGGTCTTTTACCCGGCTGACCGGGTGCCTTTCGTCGAATGGCGGGAGTTCTCCGGGGCGAAGCCGACCGTCGCGCTGGTCGCGGCCATCACCGTTCTCGCGTTCGTGACCGGGCTCTCGAATCTGAGTCGGGCGCAGCCGGTCGTCGAGGGCCCGCTAGCGGGTGTCTTCCCAATGTCACAGATCCTCGTCCGCTTCCTCGGTGTACTCCTGGCATTCCCGCTGGGTATCGTCACAGTAGGCCTCCGTCGCCGCAAGCGCCTCGCGTGGCTGGTAGCAATGGCACTCGTCCCCGCTCTCGCGATTCTTCCGCTCACCACCGGACGGACCACCGAAATCCCGCTACTGGCGCTCGTCCTCTGTGCGACCCCGCTGTTGGTGGCGAACCGCGACGAGTTCGATCAGCCGCTCGGGCTCTCGTCGCTGCAGATCGCCTCGCTCTCGTCGATCCTCGGGGTCGGACTCTACGGCACCGTCGGGGCCTACGGCCTCCGGTCACAGTTTCTCAAACTCGACGGTTGGGGCGATGCAATCTACTACGTGATTGTGACGATTGCGACCGTCGGCTACGGCGACATTACCCCCACGACGCTGGAGGCCAAGCTGTTCTCGCTGTCGGTGATCCTGCTCGGGACCGGCGCGTTCACCGTGGCGGTCGGGGCGCTCATCGGGCCGGCGATCGAATCGCGAATGGCGGCTGCTTTTGGAACGATGACTGCATCAGAACTCTCACTCCTCGAGGACCACGTGGTGGTGCTCGGATACGGCGACGTAGCCGAATCGTTTCTCGACCGCGTCGGCGACGGGACCGACCTCGTCGTCGTGACCGAAGACGCAGACGCCGCTTCGCGGCTGACAGACGCGGGCTATGAGGTCCTGACCGACGATCCGACTGACGAGGCGGTAGTTAAGGACGCCCGGGTAGACGCGGCCCGCGGCGTCGCAGTCGCGGGCGACGACGACGCAGAGAACGTCCTCGCCGTCCTTGCCACGCGCGGCGTGAGCCCCGATATTCGGATTGTCGCCGTCGCGAACACGGAAACGCACGCCAACAAACTCGACTCCGTCGGGGCCGACGAGGTCATCGACCTTCGATCGATCGGGGGACGCCTCCTCGGTGCGTCGATTCTCGACGGCGAACCGAACGAAGTCGACCCGGCCGCCGTGCTCGGGTTCTCGGACGGCGACGTGGAGTCTGCCGAGGACGACCAGTCGGAACCCGAATTGACGACGACCGGTGACGATGACGCTGCCCAGACGGACTCCGAGAGTCAACAGTCTAATACCGACGCCCGGTAACATTTGACACAATGAGTACCGCAGACGTTTCAGGCGCTCAGCAGTTCCTCGCTAGCACGTTGCTCGCGACGTTCGTCGGATCTGGAGCGATTGTTCTAGTCGGGTTCTTTTTTCCGTCGGCCGTGGGACAGGCGCTGGGCGGACAGGCGCTGCTCGGTATGTCGCTGCTCTTTTTCGGTTCCGGACTGGGATACCTCGCCGTGCTTCCTTACGAGCGGATCCGGACCGACGACGCCGGCGTGTCCTCGCTCGTCAGAATCCGTCGCACTTCCGTTCGAACGGTTCTGTCGAACCTGGTTTCGGTCCACGACCCCGTGACGCTCGGGTTGCCAGTCGCCGTCTTCGCGCTCTACTTCCTGTTTCACATCGTCTTTCCGTCTTCCACGACGGCCGCTGTCGACACCCTGACGACGGCAGTACTGCAGGGGATGGGTCCGTTCCTGCTGGGCGCGATGTTGGTCGCAGTCGCCTTCTGCACCTTCGTTTTCTTCAGTTCCTGGGGTGGCGTGAAATTAGGCGGCGAGGACACAGAGCCCACCTACACCTACCCGACGTACTTCTCGCTCGTCTTCACCGCCGGCATCGCCGCCGGAATCGTGTTCTGGGGGCCCGCCGAAGCACTCTTTCACTATCAGACGCCCCCGCCGTTTTTCGATGCTGCGCCGCGATCGGCCGCGGCGATCGACGCTGCGCTGGTCTACGCGCTCTTCCACTGGGGAATCTCGGCGTGGAGCGCCTACGCGGTCATCGGGATCCCGATCGCGTACTTCGTCTTCGAGCGCGGCGCGCCGCTCCGCGTCTCGTCGATTCTGACGCCGTTCCTCGGCGCCGACGGCCTCGATTCGCCGTGGAGCCGACTGGTTGATACCCTCGCCGTCTTCGCCACTATCGGCGGCATCGCGACATCGATCGGCCTCGTCGCTCAACAGTTCCTCGCAGGTGTCGCCTTCCAGTGGGGAGTCGCGCCGGGGGAGTTGGGACCAGTACTCTTCGTCGGCGGCCTCGCCGCAGTGTACATCCTCTCTGCGGTCTCGGGCCTCCATCGTGGGATCCGACGAATCGCCGCAGCCACTGTCGTCCTGTTCGGACTGTTCACGCTACTGATTATTCTGGTCGGTCCCCGAGGGTTCGTCTTCACCGAGGGGGTCGATGGCATCAGCGCCTACGTCGTGAACTTCGTTCCGATGAGCCTCTACACGGGTGGCGCGTGGGTCACTGAGTGGACCGTCTGGAACTGGGCGTGGTGGTTCTCGTGGGCCCCGTTCGCGGGGACGTTCATCGCGGCGCTCTCGCGGGGTCGTCGCCTCCGGACGGTCGTCCTCACGAGCGTCGGTGCGACCTCTCTGGCGACCGGGGTGTGGTTCCTCGTCGTCGGGGGGACGTCGCTGTCGCTACAGCACTCCGGCCGCGCCGACATCCTCTCGGCGATCACCGCGCGGGGCGGGTCGGAGGCAGTGGCGGGCTTCCCGCTGTTGTCAGCGCTCCCGCTCGGAGACCTGCTGCTCTTTCTCTTCCTGGCACTCATTGTGGTGTTCATCGTGACGTCGGCCGACACCGCGACGCTCATCTCCGCTATCTTGGCTTCCCGGCGCGGCGTCGCGCCGTCCCGTGGAACAATCGCCCTCTGGGGTGCGTTCCAGGCTGTCGTAGCGCTGGCCGTGCTGCTCGTCGGCGGCGGTGAGACGCTCCAGGCGCTTGCGGTCCTCACCGGTGCTCCGTTCGCAATCCTGTCGATGCTCGCGATTGTGGGACTCGCGATAGGGGTCTCCCGGGAGGGCCGGGGCAGCGAACACACGTCGCTCATCAGAATCGTGATCGATCGGCTGCCGACAGTCGAGACCCATCACGACGTCGAACCGCCGGACCGCGACGACTGACCCGAGCCGCTCAGTCGGCGATCGACGTGCAGAAGTTCTCGACGATCCGTTTGCCGGCGTCGGTCAGGATGCTCTCGGGGTGGAACTGCACGCCGTACTGTGGCTTTCTCTCGTGTTCGACACCCATCACGACGCCCTCGTCGTCGGTCGCCGCGCTCTCGGTCAGTACGTCCGGCAGCTCACCGCGTTCGACCGCCAACGAGTGGTACCGCCCGACCTCGAACGGATCGTCCACGCCCGCGTAGAGCGCGCTCCCGTCGTGACGGACCGACGAGGGCTTCCCGTGGACGACTTCGGGAGCGTGCCCGACAGCCGAGCCGTATGCCGCACACAGCGCCTGGTGCCCGAGGCAGACGCCGAGGGCGGGGTAGTCAGTCTCCGCAAAGACGTCGATCGAGACGCCGGCCTCATACGGCGTCCCGGGACCGGGTGAGACGACAACTCCGTCGGGGTCGAGTGATCGGATGTCGTCGGCGTCGACCGCGTCGTTCCGCCGGACCTCGACCTCTTCGAACTCGCCGACGTACTGGACGAGGTTGTACGCGAAGGAATCGTAGTTGTCGATGATGAGGATCACCGCTCGGACACCTCGCCGCTCTCGATTTCGTCAGCGGACGCCTCCCTGTCGACGTCTGTAGCCACCGCCCCGCCCGCGTCATCGGTACCGCCATCGGCCTCGATGTCGGTCCCGGTGTCGACGTCGGATTCGTCGTCGCCGACGGCGAACGAGGCGGTTTCGCCGAGGGCCTCGTTGACGGCGTTGAGGAGCGCGCGGGCCTTGTCTAGCGTTTCCTGATATTCGGCTCCGGGAACGGAGTCGTGAACGATACCCGCCCCGACCCGGAGGCGGTACTCGTCGTCGCGACGCACGAGCGTCCGGATCGTGATGTTGAGCGTCGCGCGCTCGTCGAAGCCGAAGACGCCGACGCTTCCGGTGTAAGGCCCCCGGCGCGTGGTCTCCACCTCGTCGATGATCTCCATCGTCCGCGGCTTGGGCGCGCCGGTGATCGTCCCGCCCGGGAAGACTGCTGCGACGGCGTCGGCGACGCTGGTCCCCTCGCGCCGTTGTCCCTCGACGAGCGACACCAGGTGCATCACCTCCGAGTAGCGGTCCACACGGCGGTACTCGGACACCTCGACGGTGCCGTACTCGCTGACTTTCCCGAGGTCGTTCCGTTCGAGGTCGACCAGCATCGCGTGTTCTGCCCGCTCTTTCTCGTCGCTCAGCAGGTCCGTCTCGAGCTTGGCATCCTCACCGGTCGTGTCGCCGCGCGGCCGCGTGCCGGCGATCGGTTCGGTGAGTAGCCGGTCGCCCTCGACCGCCAACAGGAGTTCGGGGCTCGCGCTGACGAGGTCGACGCCGGGGAATTCGAGCAACCCAGAGTACGGCGCGGGATTGACACGGCGAACTGCGTCGAACGCCTCGACGGGATGGACCGCGGCCGGCGCGGTCAGTCGGTGAGAGACGTTCGTCTGGAACGTGTCGCCGTCGCGGACGTACTGTTTGATTGTTCGGACGCGGTCTGCGAACTCGTCTTCGCCACACTCGCTCTCGAAGACCGCGCTGTCCGATACGACCGGCGGCGACACGTCTGCCGGCGTTCCGGTCAGTACGGTTTCAGCGAGCGCTCTGGCCCGAGAGAGTCCAGTCTCGTAGGCCTCTGCGGCCTCTGCCGAGGAACTGCCGACGGTCGGGCACGCAGTTACGTGCAGTTCGACCGCGTCAGCCTCGCCCTCTGCGGCGGTATGCGGTTCCTCCCACGCGACTACGCGGTCGAACACGCCGAGTTGGAGCCGCGGGAGGCCGTCGGACTCGGTCGTGTCCGGGAGATCCTCGAGTTCCCGCGCGATGTCGTAGGAGAGCCATCCGAACGCCCCACAGGGGTACGGGACGTCGCAGTTCCCGCGAACCAACTGCTCTCGATCGAGCAGTTCGTCGATGGCCGCGAGCGTCTGACTGTTGCTCCCGGGCCCGGTTCGTGTCGATCCGGCTTCGCCGCTCACTTCGCTCTCGGTGGTGGTCTCCGGAGGATCTGACTCCTCGGGTTCGTCCACCTGGATCTGCTCGATCGGATCCACGGCGAAGTATCCCCATCCGGACTGCCCGCCGGTGGTCTCGAGGTACACGCCGTCGGTGTCGGACGTGCGGACGCGACGGTACGCCTCGAAGGGGTCCGACACGGTGATTCGTACCTCGACCGGGACGCGAGCGGTTGCTGGGGCCGCCGTCGCTGTCCGGACGAACGCTTCTTTCTGGGTAATGACTGTTATCTCATTCATCTGGAACGATTTCCTCTCCCGGCGGCACAGAGTGCTCCGGCGTTGGTTTGCCGAAGATAGCAGTGAGGTCGGCAAAAGGCTTGCGTGAACGGCCATTTCACGGGATACTTGCCCGGAGTAAGAGCGTCGCTTCACCGGCCGAGAGACATCCGGGTAATTGCGTTGAACTTTAATAGGTTGCGTATTCCCGGGAACCGAATATCAGGAATAACCTACTGCTACTCAGTAGAGTCGTCCTTGGAACGGACGCGGCGGTGCGAGGTCAGACACGAACGATGAAGCAAGAATCACAGACGACCCTGATCGACGGCAACGAGGTCAGCGGCCGAATTCGCGACACCCTTCGAGACGCCGTAGTACGGCTGCGGGCCGATGGCGTCACGCCGCGACTGGCGATGGTCCGGATGGGGGACGACGGGACGAGTAAAACCTACGTGTCGATAAAACAGCGTGCGTGTTCGGATCTCGGAATCGAGAGCGAGCATCACGAAGTAGACACCGACGAGTCGTCCGCGACGCTCCTCGATCGAATCGACGAACTGAACGCCGATCCCGACATCGACGGGATCGTGGTACAGCGACCGCTGCCGGACCACATCGACGAGCGCGAGCCGTTTCGTCGGATCGATCCCGAGAAGGACGTCGACGGCTTCCACCCCGCTAACGTCGGCCGATTAGTGGCCGGCGATCCGCGGTACAAACCGTGCACGCCGCACGGTATCCAACAGCTGCTCTCCGCGTATGACATCGATATCGAGGGTCGTGACGCGGTCGTCGTCGGTCGCTCCAACATCGTTGGACGGCCGGCCGCAAATCTGCTTTTGCAGCGCGCGCCAGGGAGTAACGCGACCGTGACTGTCTGTCACTCAAAGTCGAGGAACCTCGCTGAGAAGACACGTGACGCGGACATCGTCATCGCGGCCACTGGGGTGCCTGAACTGATCGATGCGGGGATGCTCACGAAGGGTGTAGTGGTGATCGACGTCGGGATCAACCGCGTCGACACGGCCGCCCGCGACGAGTCCCAGTTCGTCGGCGACGTGGACTTCGAGAGCGCGAGGCAGAAGGCGAGCGCCATCACGCCCGTTCCAGGCGGCGTAGGGCCGATGACCGTCGCGATGCTCCTCTACAACACGGTGAAGGCGGCGAGTCGCCGCGCCGACGTATCGGTCGAACTTCCGTAGGCCCGAGTCCGATGGCGAGCGGAAGTCACCGACTCCTGTCGGTACCTCTTTTATCACGTTCACACGAGCGGGTGTATGGACGCAATCACGGCCCACCACGTTGGCATCACCGTCTCGGATCTCGATGAGACTGCGGAATTCTACAGTGATGCGCTCGGACTCGACGTCGTTGCTGAATTCTCGGTCGGCGGCGAGGCCTTTGCGACTGCTGTCGACGCCGGAGACGCGCGCGCGGACTTCGTTCACTTGGACGCCGGCGACGTGCGACTCGAACTCGTCTCCTACGATTCCACCGGTGACAGCGTGGACGGTCCACGGATCGACACCGCCGGCGCGACGCACGTCGGCCTCACGGTCGACGACGTGGAGACGTGTTACGACGCCCTGCCCGATTCAGTCGAGACGGTATCGGAACCACAGACCACCGAAAGCGGGACGACCATCTTCTTCGTCCGCGATCCGGAGCAGAATCTCGTCGAAATACTCTCCCCGTGAGACGGAGTGTCGTTAACGATCGTCAGGCAGCGTCTTTCGATTATTCGATGGAACATAGGACGTTTCTGCAAGAGAAATCGGTTCATATGAATGAAGAATAAAAATACCCGAACCAGTCCTAATAAACCCTCATATGGGTCCGGTACCTCCGTACAAATACAATGGCAACCGCAAGCAACTTCGAGAACAACCAGACGAGCGAAACCGAATTCTACCTCCCCGGCACGTCTATCTCGACGATCTACGACCGCGTGGGCGACAAGATCATCGCGGTCCTCGGCCGCCACGGTCGCGTGCTGATCCCCTCGTCGTACAACAAGTAACGTCTCTGTCTTCTCCGGGTTTTCTACGGACTTCGTTCTCCGATTCGGTTCTTCGGATCGACAGCACCGGGTGTACCTGTGCCGGTTGACTGGCGCGTGAGCGTCAGTCATCCGACGGTGGCGCAGCAGAAGGTGTCTCCAAACGCAGTTCGCGGATAGAACTCACCACGACAGCCCCACTCACGAGCATCGCGGCCCCGACGATGATCGCGAGCGACACCATATTCAGCAGGGGCGTCTCAGTCGCTCCACCGATCTCGCGGATAGCGACGGCCACCGATCCGAGGAGCAGCATCACACCGAAGTAGATCTTGATTGCTTCCTCCTCGACGAGACTGGTGGCGGCCGCACCGAGACGAGCCCCGAATGCGCTCCCCGCCAGCAGCGGGACGACGATAGCCAGGTCGACGGCGCCGTCCATCGCGTAGAGGAAACTTCCGATTCCACCCGAGAACACGATCTCGAACAGGTCGGTTCCGACGGCGACGGGGACGGGCACACCGATCAGGTAGAACAGGGCGGGCATCCGAATAAAGCCCCCACCAACTCCGAGGAAGCCCGAGAGTAGCCCCGTCGCGAAGGCGACTCCGAGGATCATCCAGAGAGACACCCTGAGCCCGCCCGTGATCGACATCATCGGCGGAATACGATACGATTGGATCTTCTTCGCAATCTCGGGAATGTCCCCGGCTGCCTCCTCGACGTCCATACTCTCCGTGTCGTGGTCGATGCCGCCGCCATCACTCGTCAGTGCACTGTAGGTGATGAAAACGCCGATCCCACCGAGAAGCGCGACGTACGCGACGCTGACGACCGTGTTCGCCAGTCCGATGTCCTGCAGCCAGTGCAACCCGATCTTTCCGACTTCGATGCCGGCGGTCGTGCCAGCGATCATCAAAACGCCGAGTTTGTAGTCGACCTGGCCGAGGTCGCGGTGCTTCAGCGTCGCGATGACTGAGGTCCCGAAGACGAACGCGAGCCCGGATGCGACGGCGACGTCAGTCTTGTACCCCATTACGAGAAGTGCGGGCGTGACCAGAAATGAGCCGCCCATTCCGAAGAATCCGAACAGGAGGCCAATCAGTACGCCAAACCCCGCGAACATCCCGAGCATACTCACGGCGACGCCGAGGACTTCCACACTCACTCACCCCGGAGCACGCGAGCAACCTTCGGCCCGAGCGCGCTCTCTATCAGTCCGTACCCGACGTACAACGCCAGCGCCTCGCCGAGTACCACCCCGATCAGGGTCGCCGCACCCGCCGGCCCGGAAACGGGTTCAAACCCGAACATCGGTCTCCTCCTCGCTGAATATTGCGTGCATTATGGATTTCTGCGTAACTGGCCACAGCCGGTGCGATCACTTATTAGTATTGGGATTGCAGTGCAATACAATATCCACATATCTCACGTATGGTTGGTGATACGTTATGCGTTGGTTTACTACCAGAAGGGCCGACGGGTATGCGTTGCGTGCGTAGCAACCGGTGCTACGCTGGCATCAGGAGCGAAAAGACGGTGAGAAATATATCGCAATAATACCAAAATACTACACACGTAGTCAGGACCCTATCCCCGTGTAATCCCGATAACCTGGCCGTCCATCCCTGTGAGCGGCCGAAGTCAGGTTACTGCCGCTCCTCCCCGGCCTTACCATCTCTGGTCCCGTGTCACAGTCGGATACAGATCAGCAGAATTGTGGAGTGTCTGAACAAATCTTATAAGCACACAGCACGTATGCCGAATCAGTAAGATGCCCGATTCGATGTCCGAACAGCTTCGACGAGATATGGAGTGCGAAGGGCTCCTGGAGTGCTTCCACGGCCTCAAGCAACTCGACAAACAGTGTTTCCAGGTGCTGGTCCGAGCAGAAGAGCCGCTCACGGTCGACGAGATCGCCGATATCGTTGGACGCGAACGGTCGACGGCCTACCGGTCGATCCAGCGACTGCTCCAGGCGGGGTTCATCCAGAAAGAACAGGTCAACTACGAGCAGGGTGGCTACTATCACGTGTACTCTCCGACCGACGCCGAGCGCATCTCCGACAACATGCAGCGGATGCTCAACGACTGGTACGCAAAGATGGGGCAACTCATCCAGGAGTTCGAAGACAAGTACGAGCAGGAAGGCGGCGAAGTCGCCGTCGAAAGCTGATCTCCGCCGTCGAATCGACGCTTGTGGAGAATCGATTGGATCTCGCAGTCAGTCGAACCGGAACGTCTCCAAGTTTCGCGGCGCGTAGGTTCTGACGTCGTACTTCTGATAGAGCCCCGACGAGAGCTGGTCCGTTGCGGCTTCGTCGCCGTGGACACAGAGGATCTCCTCCGGGCGGGGGTTCATCGTGCCGACGAAGTTCTCTAAGCCGCTGCGATCGGCGTGTCCGGAGAAGCCGCTCACGGACTTGACGTCGAGCCGCAGCGTCAACTGCTCGCTCCGGCCGCGGTCGCTAAACGGAATCTCTCGTCGACCGCTCTGGATGCGTCGCCCGAGCGTTCCCTGTGCCTGGTAGCCGACGAAGATGAGCCGATTTTCCGCCTCGCCACCGAGGAGTTCGAGCCACGACATAATCGGCCCGCCAGTGACCATCCCCGAAGTCGAGAGCACGATACAGGGCTCCGCACCGGCGATCTCCTCGCGCATCTCCTGGCCGCCGTCGACCTGTTGGAACTGCTCGGCGAGGAACGGGTTCTCGTCCTCGTGGAGAATTCGATCGCGGAGGCCGTCACGCAAGAACTCGGGGTAGGCGGTGTGGATGGCGGTCGCCTCGCGGATCATCCCGTCGAGGTAGATCGGCACCGTCGGCAGGTCGCCCTCGCGCATTGCCTCCTCGAGGACGAGCATCAGTTCCTGTGAGCGTCCGACCGCGAACGCAGGGATAACAACCTTGCCGTCGCGGTCGTATGTCTCCTGAATGAGTTCGATCAGGTTGCGCTCCGAGTCCGCCTGGTCGGTCTGATAATCGTCGCGCTGGCCGTACGTAGACTCCATCACGAGCGTCTCTACGCGCGGGAAGTCGTTCGAGGCCCCGTTGAACAGGCGCGTGTCGGTGTAGTGAACGTCCCCAGAGAAGACGACGTTGTGGAAGCCGTCGCCGATGTGGAAGTGCGATACCGCAGAGCCCAGAATGTGCCCGGCGTTGTGGAAGGTGAGTTTGATGTCGGGCGCGATGTCGGTCACGTCGCCGTAATCCAGTGTGATCGTGTGTTTCAGTTCCTCGCGGACCATCTCGGACTCGTACGGCGGCGTCCGTCCCTCTTTGGCGGCGACGTCGAGGTAGTCCAACTGGAGCAGCCCCATCAGATCCCGTGTCGGTTCGGTAGTGTACACTGGGCCGTCGTATCCGTACTTGAACAGAAGCGGCAGCAACGCACTGTGGTCGAGGTGCGCGTGCGTCAGGACGACAGCGTCGAGATCGGCGATCGGATTCGCTTCGGGGACCTGGAGATACGGCACCTCGCCTTCCGCGCCGGGTTTGTCTCCGCAGTCGATCAGGACGCGACTGTTTGGCGTACTGAGGACGAAACTCGCGCGGCCGACTTCCCGACAGCACCCGAGCGTCGTGACGCGGACCCAGTCGGTCTCGGTATCGGGGTCGCGATGGATCTGCTGGCCGACCCGCTCTAAGAAGTCGCGGCGGTCGTCGCGCTCCTGCATCAGGAAATTCCGGACGTTGTCGACCGTCGAAGATTCCATCGGGGGCGTCCGCAGCACCTCGGGCGTCCAGCCGACTTCCTGGGTGATCTCTCGGAGCGTGCTCGCTCGTCGGCCGATCGCGAGGCCGGGCTTTTCCGCCTCGATCAGGACCTCGCCGGTCGCGGGATAGAACTGCAGATTCGTGATCCCCGCCTCGTCGGGGATGAGTTCGAGAATCCGGGGCTTCGCCTCGGTAGGGGCCAGCTGGGTACCGGCGGCCGGCCGCACTGTGATCCGCTTGCGGAGCGTGCTGGCCAGTCGGCGGATCAGGCCGTCGCGCTCGGCGAACTTCCGTGGGGTTTCAGTGTAGACAACCAGTTCCGGTCCTTCGTAGGCGACGCGAGAGACGACGAGGTCCTCGGGGATCTCGTCTTCAAGTCGTGATTTGACCGCTTCGAGCGGGTCCGTGGTGTCGTTAGTGCTCATACATATCTGGAACGCCGTGGGCAGGAACCACCAAAACCAGTGGCCCGTACCTCCGGATCGTGTTGATGAGTCGCGTCGACTGCACCGACGCGACCGAACGGACGAAGTCGTTCGTTCGTACCTATCCGACAGTGTATATAAACGTTTTTCGCTGTGGGCGGGTGGTCCGCGGGCTGATCAGGTCGAGACGCGCCGCTCGTGGCTCCAGCAAAAGAGAACCGTCGGCGGTGGATGCGCGCCGACTCAGTCGAGGTCGAAGCGGTCGAGCCGCATCACTTTGCTCCAGGCGTCGGCGAAGTCGTGGACGAACTTCTCCTCGCCGTCCTCGCTGGCGTAGACGTCGGCGGTCGTCCGGAGTCGGGAGTTCGATCCGACGATGAGGTCGAAGCGGGTCGCCTCCCACTCGACGTCGCCCGTCTCGCGGTCGCGAATCTCGAAGACGTCCTCGTCGGTCGACACCGACTCCCACTCGTAATCCATATCGAGTAGGTTCACGAAGAAGTCGTTCGTCAGCGTGCCCGGCCGGTCGGTGAGGACCCCGAGGTCGGACCCGTCGTAGTTCGCGCCCAGCGCGCGCATTCCGCCGAGAAGCACCGTCATCTCGGAGACCGACAGACCCAGCAGATCGGCCTTGTCGACGAGTAGTTCTTCGGGCTTCTCCTCGTACCCGTCGCCGAGATAGTTCCGAAAGCCGTCCGCCTTCGGTTCGAGCGCCTCGAAAGACTCCTCGTCGGTCTGTGCCTGCGTGGCGTCAGTCCGGCCCGGATCGAACGGGATAGTCACGTCGTAGCCTGCCTCTGCCGCCGCGTGTTCGACGGCCGCGTTGCCGCCCAGCACGATGAGGTCCGCGAGCGAGACCCGCACGTCGTCAGAGCGGGAGGCGTTGAACTCTGCCTGAACCTCTTCGAGCGTCGAGAGGACCGTTTCGAGTTCTTCGGGGTTGTTGACTTCCCAACTTCGCTGGGGCTCCAGACGGATGCGAGCGCCGTTTGCGCCGCCGCGCTTGTCGCTGTCACGGTAGGTCGATGCCGACGCCCAGGCGGTCCTGATCAACTGGGCAACTGACAGGTCCGATCCGAGCACCGTCTCTTTGAGTTCAGCGACGTCGTCCTCGTCGATGTGGTCGTAGTCGGCGTCCGGCAAGGGGTCCTGCCAGATCATCGTCTCCTCGGGGACTTCGGGGCCGAGGAACCGATCCGGCGGGCCCATATCGCGGTGGATGAGTTTGTACCAGGCCTTCGCGAAGGACTCCTGGAAGCGCTGGGGGTCCTCTTGGAACGTTTCGAGGACCTCCCGATAGTCCGGGTCCTTCTTCAGGGCGACGTCCGTCGTCAGCATCATCACGTCCTCTTTGTTCGACGGATCCTGCACGCCCGGTGCAGCCTCCTGTAATTCGCCCTCCTCAGTGGTCCACTGCCACGCGCCACCGGGACCCTTCTCGGGGACCCACTCGTGCCCGAGCAGGTTGTCGACGTAGCTCATATCCCACTGGGTCGGCGTAGTGTTCCACGGGCCTTCGATTCCGCTGGTGATGGTGTCGGGGCCGTTGCCCTCGCCGAACTCGTTCTCCCAGCCGAAGCCCTGTGCGTCGATAGGTGCGTCCGAGGGGTCGGGACCGACGTTCTCCTCGGGGTCGGCGGCACCGTGGACCTTCCCGAAGGTGTGTCCACCGGCGATGAGCGCGACCGTCTCCTCATCGTTCATCGCCATCCGACCGAACGATTCACGGATGTTTTTCGCCGAACCTTCGACGTCCGGTTCGCCGTTCGGGCCCTCGGGATTCACGTAGATGAGGCCCATCACGGTGTTGCCGAGCGGGTCTTTGAGACTACCCTCCTCGTCGAACCGTTCCTCGGACGTCGTCTCCCACTCGTCTTCGGGACCCCAGTTGACGGCCTCGTCGGGCGTGAAGTCGTCCTCGCGGCCGCCAGCGAAGCCGAACGTCTCGAATCCCATCGATTCGAGAGCGACGTTGCCGGCCAGCACGATCAGATCGCCCCACGAGAGTTTCCGGCCGTGCTTCTGCTTGACGGGCCAGAGCAGTCGGCGCGCCTTGTCGAGATTCACATTGTCCGGCCAACTGTCGATTGGGGGCAGACGCTGATGTCCACCGGCCGCACCACCGCGGCCGTCAGTCGTGCGGTACGTGCCCGCGCTGTGCCACGCCATCCGAATGAAAAACGGCGCGTAGGTGCCGTAGTCCGCCGGCCACCAGTCTTGAGAGTCAGTCAGTACTTCTTCGATATCCGCTTTCACTTCGTCGTAGTCCAGTTTCTCAAACTCCGCCGCGTAGTCGTAGTCCTCGTCCATCGGACCGACGTCCCGAGCGTTCTGATCGAGAAGTTCCAGGTCCAACTGGTCCGGCCACCAGTCCTGAGTGGTCCTACCCATATTCGCCGCTATATCACCTTCGCTGTTAAGATTGTCTAATCGGGAATGTACCCTCTGCTGTGACCAATCACTCTTTCGGATTTATGAAATTATTTCCAGTTACGAGGACAAATCCGTGCGGAACTCACAGTATCGACGCGTCGAGGACTCGACACATCGTGAATGAAAATTTATATATTCTGCTTGGAGGCGGTCGTGGCTCGGATAATCTTTACTGCCGCCCTCGAAGGTCCTCGGTACGGAGTTCACCCTCCGCGTGCCAGGTCCGCGGCCGAAATGCCACGACCGCGGCCGCGACGTAGACCCCGGCGACTCCACCGACGACGACGACGCCTGGGACCATCCCGATCGACGCTGTCTCCAGCCATCGCTCCGGGGAGAACGCGGTGATTCGAACGAACCAGGCGGCGAGCAGAACGCAAGAGAGTGGGAGATACACTCGGCGTAATCGGTGGGCGATGGCCTCATCGGCGCTGATCTTCAGCGTCGGGACCCGGTAGTCGTTGCCGAGTTCGCTCCGCCAGTCTTCGTCGCCGATGCCGCCGTCGGGGTCAAGCCCGTAGGCCCACACGTTCTCCTGCAGGGTCCGCACGCGGGTCCGCCAGATGTCGTAACCGCGATAGCGACGCGCTTCGATCACCAGAAACACGCTGAGCGTCGCCATCCCGATCAGGATGATGTAATGTGGATTGTCGGGACTGGAGAACGCCCAGGTGAGGATGGCCGCGATCACCACGACCGCCCAGTTGGTCGTCTGGTCGAGTCGTTCCCGCCAGAGTTTCATCCGGTGGAGCTCCCCGCGGTACAGATGCGCCAGCGCGGAACTCGGCCCCATCTCCGCGTCGAGCAACCCGCTGCCGACGAACGGGGACGCGTCCGCCTCCGAGTCTGTCGACCCTCCGTCGGTGATCTCGTCCTCCGAGATGTCGTCCGGTTTTCCCGTCATCTGTGACGAAGGCGGCGGTCGTTCGTGAACCGTATTTTGTGCAATCGAGTCATATTCGTGAATTACTACAAACGGGTTTAACGGTTGCGCACTGGGGATCACCGACTGATTGGTCTGCTTGGATAATATCCGAAATACGATTAATTTCCTCAACAACAAAAATTTGGCTTATCTGTATCCATATTATTTGAGACCAGTGGAACAGATCTGATTGTCAACTTCAGACGGTACTGTTTGACGGATGCCTAATACAATAAAGATAAGAAGTATAGCACGATTCTGATTATGTTTGAATTTTGTCGTCGAAGTGCGCCGAACGGATGTCATCACGCAGGAGCGTTCCAGTATCGGATCGGGGGAGCGGTTCGTCGGTGACGACGTACGACCGGGGCCGCTTGAAATCGGCCAGTTCGTCGTGGTCGCGACAGTGCTCGTCGAGGGCATCCGCGCTCACGTCGCCGACGACGACGGCAGAGACGCGTTCGCCCCACTTGTCGTCCGGAACACCGACCACCGCCGCTTCCCGAACGTCCGTGTGGTCTTCGAGCGCGAGTTCGACTTCCTGGGGATAGATGTTCTCACCGCCGCTCACGAGCATATTGTCTACGCGGTCGACGATGTGGAGTCGGCCGTGGTCGTCGATGTACGCGACGTCCATCGTCCGAAGCCACCCTCCCTCGATGAAGAGTCGTGCCTCGGCCTCGGGACTGTCGAGATAGCCGCTGGCTGACGGGCCCTTGCCGATGAGTTCGCCGGTCTTTCCGCGACCAACGGTCGCCATCGGGTCGGGATCCTCGTTGGGGGGTGCCGCCTCGACGACTCGGAGATCCCAGGTAAACGTCGCGTTCCCCACGGTGCCCGGACTTTCGAGTTGCTCGTCGGGGTACGCGTGCGTCAGATTTGCGATCCCCTCCGTCAGTCCGTAGGTGTTGTGAACGCCTTCGGTCATCCGATCGCGGACGCGCTCGACCAGCGAAGGCGGGACCACAGCGCCACCGGTCCGGACGTACGACAGCGCCGAGAGATCGTACGATTCCTCATCGTAAAGATCAAGTAGCGCTTCGAGCTGTGCCGGGACCGCGAGTAGCCCCGTGACGTCGTGTTCGTCCATCAGCGTCAGCGACTCCGGCGGGATGAACTCCGGTTGAAGAACGAGCGTCGCCCCCACCTGGAGGTGCGGGTAGATCCACGCGACGGTCGTGACGTCGTGGTACCACGGCGTCGTCACCAGCGCAACGTCGGTGGGATCGAGGCTCATCTCCATCACGGCCTGTGTTCCCCCCATCCAGACGCGTCTCTGGTCTTCGAGGATCGCTTTGGGTTCGCTCGTCGACCCGCTAGTGTAGAGAACCCCGGTCTCTCCGTCGGGGTCCTCGACTGCGTCGTAGTCGCGACCGGCCGATTGGATCGCCTGCTCGTATGACTCGACGTTCGGACGCTCCGGGACGTCGTCGCCAGTGTACAGCGCGACGTCGAACTCCAACTCGTCGAGAACGGCCTCCGCCATCTCGGCGTTCGCCTCGTCGTAGACGAGCGTCTCAGCCTCCGCGGTCTCGACCATCCGTCTCAGTTCGCCCACAGCGCCACGGAAACTCAACTGCGCGTTCGCCCGTCCGCGTTTCTGTGCGGCCAGCATCATCTCGATTGCCGCCGTACCGTTTCGAAGCAGTGATGCTGTCCGGGCGTCGCTGACCCGGGAGTCGAGTGCGTTCGCTAGCGCGTCTGTCCGGCGGCCCAGTTCCGCGTACGTTCTCTCGGTTCCTGCCGTCGTTACGAGTGCTGTGCGCTCACCGAATCGGTCGACAACTCGCCGGAATGCGCGTAAATCTCTCATCGGTTCGGGCCTGATGTTCGCGCCGTCTCGATCGGATGGCTACTCGCCCCAAACGGCCGTGGGGATGGGTGCAGTTGCACCATCG